>NZ_JBAGKI010000023.1:0-84711 GCF_036689795.1 Micromonospora palythoicola
CATGCCGCAACCCGGGCCGCCAACCACCCGGCCGGACCGGCGACCGACCGGCGGGGGTGGGTCAGCGGACGCTGCGGGCGAACTGGCGGGCGGCCCAGTAGACGCCGGCTGCGGCGAGCACCGCGATGATGCTCAACCCCTGCCAGACCCGGTCGTCGCCGATGTCGCCGTTGAACAGGGCGCGGGTGCCGTCGACCGCCCAGGAGAACGGGTTCCACTTGGCGACGCCCTGCAACCAGCCCGGGGCGAAGGCGAGCGGCAGCAGGATGCCGGAGAGCAGCAGCACCGGCTGGGCCACGGTGTTCATCAGCGGCGCCAGGGCGTCCTCGCTCTTCACCTTCAGCGCGACGCCGTAGGAGACCGCCGAGGTCATCAGCGCGATCAGGGCGAGCATCAGGTACGCCAGCAACAGGTCACCGATGAACACCCGCAGGTCGAACAGGAGCGCGAGCAGCGTGATGATGACGGCCTGGGTCATCAGCGACACCACGTCGCGCAGTGACCGGCCGAGCAGCAGGGCGAGCCGGCTGACCGGAGTGACCCGGGAGCGTTCGATGACCCCGGCCCGTAGTTCGGCGATGAGGCCGAAGCCCTGGAAGAGGCCACCGAAGATGGCCAGCAGGACCAGCAGACCGGGCACGAAGATCTTGTACGCCTCGGCCTGGGTCGGCGCGCCCAGCGCCGGCTTGAGCAGCGGGGCGAAGAGCAGCAGGTACATCACCGGTTGGAAGACACCGACGAAGACCCACACGGGGTTGCGCAGCAGCAGGTTCAGCTGCCGTTGGAAGATCAACCAGGTGTCGCGAGCGAGCTTCATGAGATCTCCGGGTCGGGTCAGGACTCGCGCAGCGAGCGGCCGGTCTTGGTGAGGAAGACGTCGTCGAGGCTCGGGCGGTGCAGCTCGATCGACCTGAGGTCGAGACCCGCCGCGTCGACCCGGCGCAGGATCCGCGGGATGGCGGTGGCGCCCTCGTCGACGAAGAGCCGCAACCCGCCCTCGTCGAGCAGTTCCAGCCGGTTCACGTACTCCTCGCCGTCGAGCAGTTTCTGGGCCTCGCCGGTGGCGGTGACGTCCAGGCCGACCTGCACCACGTCACCGGAGATCTCCCGTTTGAGGTCGGCCGGCGTGCCCTCGGCGACCACCTCGCCGTGATCCATGATCGCGATGCGGTCGCAGAGCGCGTCGGCCTCGTCCAGGTAGTGCGTGGTGATGAAGACCGTCATTCCGTCGGCGCGCAACCGGCGGATCTCGTCCCACATGTGCGCGCGGCTCTGCGGGTCGAGCCCGGTGGTCGGCTCGTCCAGGAAGACGATCTTCGGCTCGTGGATGATGCCGAGCGCGATCTCGACCCGGCGTCGCTGGCCACCGGAGTACGTCTTGCACTTGCGGTCGGCGAACTCGACGAGTTGGAACGCCTCCAGCGCCCGGGCCGCCCGTCGTTGCGCCTCGGTCTTGCGGATGCCGTACATCCGGGCCTGGAGCACCAGTTCCTCGCGACCGGTGGATTCGTCCCAGGTGCTGCCGCCCTGGGCCACGTAGCCGATCCGGCGACGCACCTCACCCGGGTCCTTGAGCAGGTCGGCGCCGGCGATGGTGGCCTGGCCCCCGTCCGGCTCGATCAGGGTCGCCAGCATCCGTAGCGTGGTGGTCTTGCCCGCACCGTTCGGGCCCAGGAACCCGAAGATCTCACCGGCCGGGACGTCGAGGTCGACGCCGCGTACCGCCTCGACGGTTTTCGTCTCCCGACCGGCCCGGCTGCGGAACGACTTCCGCAGCCCTCTGGTCTCGATCATGTCCTGCTCCCCGCTCGTGGCCGCTGTCGGCCATCATCGTCACCGGCACTCGACCACATCGGTACGACACCACGCCGCTCAATTACCGCGCCCGGACAGTGCGCCATCCCACACTGAGCGATCGTTAGGGCCATCGGGGTGCCCGATAAACTCCCGGTCAGTAACCCGCCGGGAGGAGCCACCAGGTGCGCAAGGTACTCATCGCCAACCGAGGCGAGATCGCCGTCCGGGTCATCCGCGCCTGCCGGGACGCGGGCCTGGGCAGCGTCGCGGTGTACGCCGACTCGGACCGGGAGGCCCTGCACGCCACGCTCGCCGACGAAGCGTACGCCCTCGGTGGTGACACCGCCGCGGATTCCTACCTGCGCATCGACAAGCTGATCGACGTCGCCCGACGTTCCGGCGCGGACGCGGTGCATCCCGGGTACGGCTTCCTCTCCGAGAACGCCGACTTCGCCCAGGCGGTCATCGACGCCGGCCTGACCTGGATCGGTCCCACCCCGCAGGCGATCCGGGACCTGGGTGACAAGGTGACCGCCCGGCACATCGCCCAGCGGGCCGGCGCCCCCTTGGTCCCCGGCACCGCGGACCCGGTCGGCGGCCCCGACGAGGTGCTGGCCTTCGCCGTCGACCACGGCCTGCCGGTCGCGATCAAGGCGGCCTTCGGCGGCGGTGGGCGCGGGCTGAAGGTGGCCCGCACGATGGAGGAGATCCCGCAGCTGTTCGAGTCGGCCACCCGGGAGGCGATCGCCGCGTTCGGGCGGGGCGAGTGCTTCGTCGAGCGGTACCTCGACCAGCCCCGCCACGTGGAGGCGCAGGTCCTCGCCGACCAGCACGGCAACGTGATCGTGGTGGGCACCCGGGACTGCTCGTTGCAGCGCCGCCACCAGAAGTTGGTCGAGGAGGCGCCGGCACCGTTCCTCACCGCCGCGCAGCGGGCCCAGATCCACGACAGTGCCAGGGCGATCTGCCGGGAGGCCGGCTATCACGGCGCCGGCACGGTCGAGTACCTGGTCGGTAACGACGGCACCATCTCCTTCCTGGAGGTCAACACCCGACTTCAGGTGGAACACCCGGTCACCGAGGAGACCGCCGGCATCGACCTGGTCCGCGAGCAGTTCCGCATCGCCGACGGCGAGAAGCTGCGGTTCACCGAGGACCCGACCCCGCGCGGGCACTCCATCGAGTTCCGGATCAACGGCGAGGATCCCGGCCGCAACTTCCTGCCCGCCCCCGGCACCGTCACCGCGCTGCGGCTGCCCACCGGCCCCGGGGTACGGGTGGACGCCGGCATCTCGGCCGGCGACGTGATCGGCGGCAACTTCGACTCGCTGCTCGCCAAGGTCATCATCACCGGTGAGACCCGGACCGAGGCGTTGGAGCGGGCCCGCCGGGCGCTTGACGAGATGGTGGTCGAGGGGATGGCCACGGCGCTGCCGTTCCACCGTCTGGTGGTGCGCGACCCGGCGTTCACCGCCGAGCCGTTCCGCGTGCACACCCGGTGGATCGAGACGGAGTTCGACAACACCGTGCCGCCGTTCACCGCCGCCGCCGGAGCCGTCGCCGGTCCCGCGGAACGCGAGACCGTCGTGGTCGAGGTGGGCGGCAAGCGGTTGGAGGTGAGCCTTCCCGCCGGTCTCGGCGCTGGTACGGCCGGTGCCGCCGCGCCAGCCGCGCGGAAGCCCACCCGCCGGGGCGGCGGGACCACGGCGGGCGCGGCGGCGAGCGGTGACTCGCTCACCTCGCCCATGCAGGGCACCATCGTCAAGATCGCGGTCGCCGACGGCGACACGGTTGCCGAGGGTGACCTGATCGTGGTGCTGGAGGCGATGAAGATGGAGCAACCCCTGCACGCCCACAAGGCCGGTACGGTCAGTGCCCTGTCGGCAGAGGTCGGTGCGGTGATCACCGCGGGCGCGGCGATCTGCACCATCGCCTGAGGCGTGACCGGACGTCAGCGGAGGGTTTCGGCGGCGACGGCGCAGACGGCGGCGGTCAACGCGGTCAGCACCGTCGAGTCGAGCCGCCAGTGCTGCCAGTACAGCGGCACGTCCAGCACGCGTCCGGGGGCGATGTCCACGCAGCGCCCGGCGGCCACGTCGGCGTCGGCGAGCTGCTCGGCCATCAACCCCCAGCCGAGCCCGAGTCGGATCGATTCGTTGAAGGCGGGTACCGACGGCACGTAGTGCACGGGCGGATCGAGGTCGCGTCCGGTCACCGTACGCAGGAAGCGGTGTTGGATGCGGTCCTTGCGGTCGAAGACCACCACCGGCGCGGCGGCCGCCGACGTGCGGGTCAGCCCGTCGGCGAACCAGCGGTCGACAAGCGCGGGCGTGGCCAGGGCCCGGTAGCGCATCGCGCCGAGCCGGCGTACCCGGCAGCCCTGCACGGCTTCGCGCTGGGCGGTGACCGCGGCGGTGACCGTGCCGGCGCGCAGCAGCTCGGCGGTGTGGTCCTGGTCGTCCTGCCGGATGTCGAAGGACAACTCCGGCTGCTCGGGCAGCCGGGCCAGGGCGGCCGGGAACCAGGTGGCGAGCGAGTCGGCGTTGACCACGATGGCGACCCGGGTACGCCCCCGGTCGCCGCCGAGCGGGCCTCGGGCGTCGGCCAGCGCCTCCCGTTCCAGCAGCGCGAGCTGGCCGGCCAGGCGCAGCAGTGGGCGACCGGCCTCGGTGGCGTCGCAGGGCCGATGGCGGCGGACGAGCACCTGTCCGACGGTCTCCTCCAGCGCCTTGATCCGTTGGCTGACCGCCGACGGCGTGACGTGCAGCAGGCGGGCCGCCGCCTCGAAGCTGCCCTCGGCGACGACGGCCGCGAGCGTACGGAGCTGGGTGGAGTCGACGCCACTCATGTAGGTGAGCTTAACCAGCTGAAGAATCTTTAGCTGGACTCAGGAAAGAGGCACCTCTAGCGTCGGCCGCATGCTCACCTCCGTCGTCGCCGGCTTCTCCCTCTCCATCGCCCTCATCGTCGCCATCGGCGCGCAGAACGCGTTCGTGCTGCGCCAGGGCCTGCGCCGGGAGCACGTGGTGCCGGTGGTGCTGACCTGCGCGCTCTCCGACGCCTTGCTGATCGGGGTGGGCATCGCCGGGGTGGGCTCGATCGTGGCCGGCCGCCCGGTCCTGCTCACCGCGATCCGTTGGGGTGGGGCGGCCTTCCTCCTCGGGTACGCGGCACTCGCCGCCCGCCGGGCGTTGCGGCCCGCCGCGCTCACGCCGGCCGACCGGCCCCCGGCCCGGCTCGGCCCGACGCTGCTGGCCTGCCTCGCCTTCACCTACCTCAACCCGCACGTCTACCTCGACACGGTGCTGCTCCTCGGCGGCGTCGCCCAGCAGCACCCGCACCGGTGGCTGTTCGGGGTGGGCGCGGCCAGCGCCAGTGTGTTCTGGTTCGCCGCCCTCGGAGCCGGCGCGTACCGGCTCGCCCCACTGCTCGCACGCCGGCGGGTCTGGCAGGTGCTCGACGGCGTGATCGCGGTGGTGATGATCGCAGTGGCGGTGGCCCTGCTACTCAGCTGAGTCATGATGGCCGGGTGCGGTTCCTCAACGGCGTGAATCCCGGGTACGACCTGACCTACAACGACGTCTTCATGGCACCGGCCCGCTCGGAGGTGGGTTCGCGCCTCGACGTGGACCTGGCCACCGGTGACGGCACCGGTACCACCATCCCGCTGGTCGTTTCGAACATGACGGCGGTCGCCGGCCGGCGGATGGCCGAGACGGTGGCCCGACGCGGCGGCATCGCGGTGATCCCGCAGGACATCCCGATCGACGTGGTGGCGGAGGTGGTCGCCTGGATCAAGCAGCGGCACCTGGTGCACGACACGGCGATCGCGCTAGGCCCGAACGACACCGTCGGTGACGCCATCCACCTGCTGCCCAAGCGGGCGTACGGTGCGGTGATCGTGGTGGACGACGACGGCCGCCCGATGGGGGTGGTGACCGAGGCCGACACGGTCAGCGTGGACCGTTTCACCCAACTGCGGCACGTGATGTCGACCGAGTTGCACACGGTGCCCGTCGACGCGGATCCGCGTACCGGCTTCGACCGGCTCTCGGCGGGCCGGCGGCGACTGGCACCCGTGGTGGACGACGCGGGCCGCCTGGTCGGCGTGCTCACCCGTCCCGGTGCGCTGCGGGCGACGCTCTACAAGCCGGCGGTGGACGCCCACGGTCGACTGCGGATCGCGGCGGCGGTGGGCATCAACGGCGACGTGGCGGGCAAGGCGAAGGCGCTGCTGGAGGCCGGGGTGGACACCCTGGTGGTGGACACCGCGCACGGCCACCAGGAGCGAATGATCTCCGCCCTGCGGACGGTACGGGGCCTTGACCCGGCCGTGCCGGTGGCGGCCGGCAACGTGGTCACCGCCGACGGGGTACGCGATCTGGTCGACGCGGGTGCCGACATCGTCAAGGTGGGTGTCGGTCCGGGCGCGATGTGCACCACCCGGATGATGACCGGAGTCGGTCGGCCGCAGTTCTCGGCGGTACTGGACTGCGCGGCGGCGGCGCGGGCCCTGGGTCGCCACGTCTGGGCCGACGGTGGGGTGCGGCACCCTCGGGACGTGGCGCTGGCGCTGGCCGCCGGGGCGTCCAACGTGATGATCGGCTCCTGGTTCGCCGGCACCTACGAGTCCCCCGGTGACCTCTTCACCGACGAGGAGGGCCGGCGCTACAAGGAGAGTTTCGGCATGGCCTCGGCGCGGGCGGTGAGCGCGCGTACCGGCGACGACAGCCCTTACGACCGCGCCCGCAAGGCGATCTTCGAGGAGGGCATCTCGTCGGCCCGGATGTACCTGGATCCGACCCGTCCCGGGGTGGAGGACCTGATCGACGAGATCATCTCGGGGGTGCGGAGCGCC
The DNA here is from genome assembly GCF_036689795.1 of Micromonospora palythoicola. Lineage (NCBI taxonomy): Bacteria > Bacillati > Actinomycetota > Actinomycetes > Micromonosporales > Micromonosporaceae > Micromonospora > Micromonospora palythoicola. The sequence continues at coordinate 6,656 of NZ_JBAGKI010000023.1, forward strand.
TTCACCTACGCCGGTGCGCGCACCCTCGACGAGTTCCACGAGCGGGTGCTGATCGGCGTGCAGAGCACTGCCGGCTACACCGAGGGCATGCCCCTGCCGACCAGTTGGTGACGGCCGTGCCGGCTACCTGCCGGGCAGCAGGTCTCCGGAGTGGGCGGCCACCACCGAGGCGATCAGCCCGATCGCCTCGGCCGCCGGCTGCGGCTCCAGCGAGCGGCCGTCGCGCAACCGCAACGCCACCCGGCCGTCGGCCGCCTCCCGGGCACCCACCACGGCGGCGTACGGGATCCGGCGGCGTACCGCGTCGCGGACCCGGGCACCGAGCGAGCCGGCGTGGTCGACCTCGACCCGCAGTCCCGCCTCGGTGGCCTGCCGAGCCAGGTCGGCCGCGGCCTCGGCCTGGTCGTCGCCGACCGGCAGGACGACCAACTGCACGGGCGCGTACCAGGGCGGGAAGGCCCCCCCGTGCACCTCGATCAGGTACGCGAACAGCCGCTCCATGCTGCCGGCCAGGCTGCGGTGCACCATCACCGGACGCCGGCGGGCACCATCGCCGTCGGTGTACGCCAGGTCGAACCGCTCCGGCTTGTCGAAGTCGAGCTGGACGGTGGAGAGGGTGTACTCGCGGTCGGCCGCGTCCCGCACCTGGATGTCGATCTTCGGACCGTAGAAGGCGGCCTCGCCTGGTACCTCGGTGTACGGCTCCCCGTCGAGCGCGGCGCGGAGCAGGTCCTCGGCCCGCGCCCACTGCGCGTCGTCGCCGACGTACTTCTCCCCCGGCCCGCGCAGCGACAGCCGTACCCCCGCCGGCCGCACGCCCAGCGCCGCGTGCGCGGTCCGGATCAGCCGCAGGATCTCCGACACCTCCTGGCCAACCTGCTCCAGGGTGCAGAAGTTGTGCGCGTCGTTGAGGGTGATGGCGCGCACCCGGGAGAGCCCGCCGAGCACTCCCGAACGTTCCGCGCGGTACATGCCCCCGATCTCCGAGACCCGCAGCGGCAGTTCCCGGTAGGAACGCCCACGGGACCGGTACACCAGGGCATGGTGCGGGCAGAGCGCCGGCCGGAGCAGCAACTCGTCGTCGCCCTCCCCCGGCCGCATCGCGGGGAACATCTCGGCGGCGAAGTAGCCGAGATGCCCGGAGACCTCGAACAGCTCCCGCCGGCCCAGCGGCGGGGTGTACACCTGCTGGTAGCCCGCCCGGCGTTCCAGGTCACGCAGGTACTCCTCGACGGCGTGCCGGGCGGCGGCACCGGCCGGCAGCCAGATCGGCAGGCCGGCACCGCAGAGCGGATCGGTGGCGAACAGGTCCAGGTCCCGGCCCAGCCGGCGGTGGTCGATCATGACAGGCTCCTTGGCGGTACGCCCCGACACGACCCCTGACCCACGACGCACGAGTGCCCCGGGCGGATCGCCCGGGGCACTCGATAGACGAAGACGTCAGTGCGGCGCGCCAGGCTTCCCCGGCGTCGTCGTCAGCACCGCACTGCACATGCGCGGAAGCGTACGCCCGCCCCGCGCACCGCCGCACCTCTTTTGACCGGGCCGCTGGCACGGGACCTGCCAGCGGCCCGGCGGCGGCCCGGGCGTCAGGAACGGGGGACCCGACGCTCGCCGGGCCGCGCGCCGACAACGGTACGCCGCCGAGGGAGATTTCGGCGACCGCGCCTCGCCGTCAACCACCATCGATATGTCACGGGTACCCCGCACGCGTGCGCCGCGCATCCGGTCAGGAGTACCGCCGGCCGGGTGCCCGACCATCCGGAGCAGCCGGTCACCCGGGGAAAACCGGATGACCCGTCGGGGTGGTCCCGGGGTCGGATTTCGGTGCTCGTCCCGGATCCGCCCGAGGTACCCGCGACGACAGGCTGAGACATGCCTGGAATCCGGCACCACGGGACACTGGCCCTCGCTGGGATCGTCGTCGCGGCGGTGCTCACCGTCATCGGTCACGCCGGGGTCGACGACCTGGATCCGGTCAGCCTGACCGTCAGCGACTACGCCGTCTCCGACTCCGGCGGGATCATCCACGTGGCCATGCTGCTGCTCGCCGCCGCCTCCGCCGTACTCATCCCGACGCTGGGCCGACTCGGTCCACCGCGCGGTCGACGATCCGCCGCCGCCGAGTGGCTGTTGGCGGCCTGGGCGGGCGGGTTGCTGGTGTCGGGTCTGGTGCCGACCAACCCGCCCGGCACCGAGATGGGTACGGCCGCTCACGTGCACCGGTACGCCTCGGTGATCGCCTTCGTGGCGCTGCCGGTGGCCGGCTGGCTGCTCGCCGCCCGGCTGCCCGCCGGTGCCCGGGCCGGGCGCTGGCTGCGGGTGCTGACCGTGACCAGCCTGCTGCTGGCCACGGTCATGGCCTGGTCCGCCTACCCCGGCGACCGCGCCTACTACGGCCTCATCGAGCGCTTCCTCATCCTCGCCGAGGTGGCCCTGCTCACCGTCATCGCCTACTCCAGCTCGTGGAGCATCAGTTGGCGGCCGGCTTCGGTGACCGAGCCGGAGAGGCTGGGGTAGATGGTGATGGTCTGCGCCAGTTCGTTGACGGTGAGGTTGTTCTCCACGGCCAGCGTGATCGGCATGATCAGTTCGCTGGCCTTCGGTGCGACCACCACTCCGCCGATCACCTGACCGCTGGCCGGGCGGCAGAACAACTTGACGAAGCCGTCCGGGATCTCGTCCATCTTCGCCCGGGCGTTGCCACCCAGCGGCAGCATCACCTGACGCGCCGGCACCTTGCCGGCGTCCACCTCGTCCTGCGAGACCCCGACCGTGGCCAGTTCCGGGTCGGTGAAGACGTTCGCCGAGACGGTACGCAGCCGCAACGGCCGGACCGCCTCACCGAGCGCGTGCCACATCGCGATCCGGCCCTGCATCGCGGCGACGCTGGCCAGCGGCAGCACGCCGGTGCAGTCGCCGGCCGCGTAGATGCCGGGCACGTTGGTCCGGGAAACCCGGTCCACCGTCACGTAGCCACCCCGGGCCAACTCGACGCCGTACTCGGCCAGGCCCAGCTCGGCGGTGTTGGGGATCGAACCGACCGCGATCAGGGCGTGCGACCCGGTGACCGTACGGCCGTCGGAGAGCTCGACCTCGACGCCGTCGGCGGTGCGTCGGACGCCCTCGGCGCGGGAGTTGTTCAGGATGCTCATGCCCCGGGTCCGGAAGACCCGCTCGATCGCCTGCGCGGCGTCGGCGTCCTCGTGCGGCATCACCCGGTCGCGGCTGGAGACCAGGGTCACCTCGACGCCCATCGCGAGGTACGCGCTGGCGAACTCGGCACCGGTGACGCCGGACCCGACCACGATCAGGTGCTCGGGCAGCTCGGGCAGGTCGTACACCTGCCGCCAGGTCAGGATGCGCTCACCGTCGGGCAGCGCGGTGGGCAGTTGGCGGGGTGTGGCACCGGTGGCGATCAGCACGGTCGAGGCGTCGATGGCGTACGCGGCCTCCTCGCCGTCCGGCGTGACGATCACCCGGTGGGTGTGACCGAGCGTGTCCTCGCCGAGCCGGGCGCGCCCGGACACGAAGGTGACCCCGGCCTTCACCAGCTTCGCGTGGATGTCGGCGGACTGTGCCAGGGCGAGCCGCTTGACCCGGTCGTTGACCGCCTGGGCGTCGACGGTGACCGCCTCCAGCCCGTCGGAGTGCACCCCGAACACCTCGGTGTCGCGGTAGCCGGTCACCACCTCCGAACTGGCGATGAACGTCTTCGACGGTACGCAGTCCGACAGCACGCAGGCGCCACCGGCGCCCTCGGCCTCCACGACTGTGACGTCGGCGTCCAACTGGGCCGCCACCAGTGCCGCCTCGTAGCCCGCCGGCCCCCCGCCGATGATCACGATCCGGCTCACCACGACCGCCCTTCCTCCATGCTCACAGTGACTTTCTTCTCCCCGGCGCGTCCGACACGCACCGTCGTATTCTCCCCCACGCTCCGGCCGGGCTATCGTCATCGCCGTGCGTCATTACGCCGCCTACGGCTCGAACCTGGACCCCGCGCGAATGCGTGCCTACTGTCCGCATTCCCCGATGGTGGGCATCGGCTGGCTGGAAGGCTGGCGGCTCACCTTCGCCGGTGAGGATGTCATCGGCTGGGAGGGCGCGGTCAGCACCGTGGTCGAGTCGCCCGGCGACCGGGTGTTCGTGGCGCTCTACGACATCCACCCGTACGACGCGGCCCAGTTGGACGAGATCGAGGGGGTCACCTCCGGCACGTACCGGAAGCTGACCGTCCGCGTCTCGACCTTGGACGGCGATGTCACCGCCTGGGTCTACGTCTTCGACGGTTACGAGGGCGGCCTGCCCACGTCCTGGTACCTCTCGGAGATCGCGAACGCCGCCGAGAAGGCGGGCGCGCCGGACGACTACGTCACCGACCTGCGGTCCCGGCCCACCGGCACCGCGTCGGCGTAGCTCGTCTCCCACCGCTCCAGTCTGCTACCGGTGGTGATGGCGCCGGGCGCCGACCCCGGGTCTCGGGAAGATCGTCCCGGGATGGCCCGGTTCTCAGCGCTGTGCGTGGGTCCGTGCCAGGGTCAGCAGCTCGACCAGTTCCGCACCGTCGGCGGGACCGAGCGCCGTGAACGCCGGGGCGACGAGCCGGTCGGTCATCGCCTCGGCCCACAGCCGCCGCCGCACCAGCGGTCCGACCGGTGGGTACGGTGGCGGCCAGCCGCAGGCCATCGCCCCGCTGGCCCCCTCCGGGCCGGACAGCACCGCCTCCAGCGGCGTCATCCCGCTGGCGCGTACGGCCACCAGGTGCGCCCCGGTGAAGTGTTCGCGCAGCAGGCGTAGGCCGGCGGCGACCCGGGCACCGGCCGTCGCCGCGTCCGACGGCATGGCCCGCCACGCCGCGAACAGTGGCATCGCACTGGCGTCGGCCGCTGCGACGGCCCGTTCCACGAGCACCGCGAGGCGGTCGACGCGGGGCAGGTCACCCAGCACCTCCTCACCCCACCGGCAGCACTCGGCGAGGCTGGCGGCGGCCACCTCGGCGGGCCGGACCGTGCGGGCGGCGGCGTCCCAGCCGTCGGCGACGGCGTCGGGGGCGATGAAGCCGAGCGCCGCCGCCACGGTCTCGGCCCGCACGTCACCGAGCGCGCCGGCCCGACCGGTGACGTAGAAGGCCCACCCGGAGATGCCGAGCAGCCGAGCCCGACGCAGCGTGGTCGGGCACCTGGTGTACGCCTCCCCGAGGATGAGCACCGCCGGCTTGCTGGCCGCCGCGACCTGCTCCGGCGTCATCCCGCCCCGCCCGCACGTGGTCCACCCGACGCCGGGTACGTGAAGGATCCACCCGAAGGTCCGTCCATGGGGGACCAGTCTGCCGGTCAATCGTCGGCGTCGGCATCCCCCTCCTCGGCGTCCAGTGCCTCCATGGCGGCCTCGACCTCGCCGGCCCGTCGACGGGCGGCGCTCACCGATCGTTCGGCGGCCCGCCGAGCCAGCCGGGAGCGGCTGAGTTCCTGCTCGGCCACGGCCCGGCGGCGTTCCAGTTCGGCCAGTTCCGCCTCGACGGCGTCCAGCGCGGCTGTCCCCTCGCGCTCGGCCTCGACCGCGCCGGCCAGGTCCGTCTCGGCCCGATCCTGGTCGGTACGCGCCCGGTCCAGCTCCTTCTGCAACGCCCTGCGGCGACGGGACCGTTCGGCGCGGGCGGCCCGCTGCGCCTGCTCGGCGCGCAGCGCACCCCGGTCCGGTGGGCGCTGCCGGACCGGCGCGGCGGGCGGCGGTTCCTCGTCGCCGGTGACCAGGCGCAGCTGCGGACGGGGTACCTCGCCGAACCCCGCGTAGTGGGCCGGACGCAGCAGCCGCCCGGAGCGCACCTGCTCGGCCACCTCGACGTCGGAGAGCGCGGCGTTGAGGGTCGCCTCCACCTCGGCCAGTGGCAGCTTCCCGCCCGACGGGGCACCCTCGACGCCGGCGGCGAGCCGGCGCACCTCGGCGACCAGCGCGCCGACCACGGCCCGCCGCTGCGCGGACAGCTCCCGCAGCCGCGGACCGCGCAGCTCCCGCTGCGCCTCCCGCAACGCTTCGGCCAGCTGTGCCAGCTCGGCCACCAGCTCCGGTCGCTCCAGCGCGAGCAGGTTGACCAGCCAGGCGGCCACGGTGGGTCGGCGCAGCCGGGCGATCTCCCGGGCGGTGCCCGGGTCACCGGCGCGGCGGGCCTGTGCCACGGCGTCGTCCCGGACGGCGACGAACCGGTCCGGCGGCGTGCGGTACAGCCGCTCGACGAGGTCGGGAGGCGGGCCGGGCATCGCTCAGCCGTCGATCCGGCTGCCCGGCTCCAGCCGCTGGTACTCGCTGCCGGACAGCGCCGTGTACTGCCGGTCGAGCACCGCGTAGCCGTTGTCGTTGAGCAGGGCGTCGTGCAGCGCGAAGACCCGACGCGGCGCCACCGCCCGGATGAAGTCGACCACCTCGGAGAACTTCGACCAGGGGGCGTGGATCGGGGCGAAGAGGGTGTCGACCTGGACCTCGTCCGGGACGTACAGGGCGTCACCCGGGTGATAGACGACGTCGTTGAGCAGGTAGCCGAGGTTGTCGATCACGGGGATGTCGGGGTGGATCACCGCGTGCCGGCCGCCGTGGGCGCGTACCGGGATGCCGGCGGCGGTGAACGCCTCGCCGGCAGACACCGGACGCAGCACGTCGGCCGCGTCACCGAGGGCACCGGCCAGCGACGCCGGGCCGTGGATGACGAAGGGGCGCCGCGCCAACTGCCGGTGCACCGCCGCCGCGTCGAGGTGGTCCGGGTGCTCGTGGGTGATCAGTACGGCGTCGGCCCCGTCCAACGCCACCGCCGGCTCACTGAACATCCCCGGGTCGATGACCAGCACTCCCCCGTCGTGCTCGACCCGCAGGCACGAGTGGGCGTACTTGGTGAGCCGCATCGTGATGCCTCCCATATCGATTCGTGACGTCCTGAGCGCAGTCTGCCGGAACCCGCGCGGTGGTGTGTGGCGTCCGAGCCATTGCCCGCTCGGGCAGCAGAGAGGGGAACGGGGATGGAGATGCGAAGAGCCCGCCGGCACGGGACCGCGGCGGTGGCGACTCTGGCCGCGCTGCTGATGCTCGCCGGCTGCGGCAGCGGCAGCGACTCGGGGACCACCGACAGCGCCGCCGCGCCGGCCCAGGAAGGCGGGGGCGCCCCGGCGGAGGCCGGCGGTGACGCGCAGGGCGGGGCCGGGGCGGCGGCGGACACCCGGGTCGACCAGCGGTCCATCATCTACACCGGATCGATCCGGGTCCAGGTGAACGATGTGGACATCGCCGCCCGGGACGCCGCCGCGGCGGCCACCCGGGCCGGCGGCTTCGTCGGCGGCGACCAACGCCGCAGTACCGACGCGGACGCGGTGGCCGACCTCGAACTACGGGTGCCGGCGGAGCGGTTCTACGCGGTCGTGGAGGAACTGGCGGGTCTCGGCACCCAGGAGCGCCGGGAGATCGGCACGCAGGACGTCACCGAGGAGACCATCGACCTCGACGCCCGGATCGCCAGCCAGCGGGCCCGGGTGGAGAGTGCCCGACGGCTGCTCGCCCAGGCCGACTCGATAGGCGACCTGGTGAGCATCGAGAACGAACTGGCCCGCCGGGAGGCCGACCTCGCGTCGCTGGAGGCGAAGAAGCGGCGGCTGAGCGACCTCACCGCGCTGTCCACCATCACGGTCACCCTGGTGGGTCCGGGCGTCACCAGCGCCGAGGAGGAGGACCAGATCGGCTTCCTGGTCGGTCTCAAGGGTGGTTGGCAGGTCTTCCTGTCCTCGATGACCATCCTGCTCACCGTGCTGGGTGCGATCCTGCCGTGGCTGCTGGCGTTCGGCGTACCGCTGGGGGCGCTGTGGTGGCTGGCCCGTCGTCGGCGCCGGAACCGACCGGCGGTGCCGGCGCTGGTCGCGCCGGTCGGCGCGCCACCACCGCCGGGTGTCAGCGTGCCGCCGCCAGTGCCTGGAGCGCGGTCTGCACCATGAGGCGTACGCCCACCGGGATGGCCCGTTCGTCCACGTCGAACGACGCCCGGTGCAGATCCACGTTCGGCCCGGAGCGGCCGACCCCGAGGCGGGCCAGGGCACCGGGGACGTACTCCAGATACCAGGAGAAGTCCTCGCCGCCCATGCTCTGCGGGGTCTCCGCGATGCCCTCCGGGCCGAGCGCGGCGGCGGTGGCCGCGTTCAGCACCCCGATGGCCCGCGCGTCGTTGCAGACCGGTGGGCGACCGCGCAGGTACTCCAGGTCGACGGTGGCCCCGGTGGGCGCGATGACGTCCCGGACCACCTGCGAAACGATCTTCGGGGCCAGTTCCCAGGTGTCGCGGTCCATCACCCGCAGCGTGCCGGAGGCGGACGCCTCGGACGGGATGACGTTGTAGCGGGTGCCCGCGGAGGCGTGTCCGAAGACCAGCAGCAGTCCACTGTTCGCCGGCACCCGGCGGCTGACCAGGGCCGGCACCTCGGTGATCAGTCGGCCCAGCGCGTCCACCAGGTCCACGGTCAGGTGCGGGCGGGCGGTGTGGCCGCCCGGTCCGGTGAGCCGGACGGTGACGTTGTCGGCGGCGGCGGTGATCGGACCGACCCGCAGGCCCACCTGACCGACGGGCAGGTTCGGGTCGCAGTGCAGCGCGAAGATCTGCACCACGTCGTCGAGACCACCGGCCTCGATCACCTCGAGTGAGCCGCAGGGCAGGATCTCCTCGGCGGGCTGGAAGATCAGCCGGACCCGGCCCGGCAGCTCGCCCAGGTCGGCCAGCTGCGCGAGCAGCATGCCGACGCCCAACATGATCGTGGTGTGCACGTCGTGACCGCAGGCGTGGCAGACCCCGTCGACCGTGGAGCGGTACGGCACGTCCTTGACGTCGGTCAGCGGCAGCGCGTCGATGTCGGCGCGCAGCGCGATCACCGGACCGTCCGGGCGGCCGTTGATGTCGCAGATCACCCCGTTGCCCTTGGGCAGCAGGCGCGGCTGCAATCCGGCCAGCGAGAGTTCCCGTGCGACCAGGGCCGCGGTCTCGAACTCCGCGCCGGACAGCTCCGGGTGCGAGTGGATGTGACGGCGCGTGGCGATCAGGCCCGGTACCCGGAGGGCGAGCAGGTGGTCCAACTCGAAGGGCAGGGGCTGGGAACCGGTCGGCCCGTCCGGCCAGGACGGCGCCAGTTGGTGACCGGTAGGCATCGTCAACGCACTCGTCACGTCGAATTCTCTTCGATCACTAGAAATGGATGGATCATCGGGAACAGCAGACAGCGTAGACCCCCGACGGTGACTCTGCGCAACCTCGTTCCAGTGATGATCGGACCGCGCAGCGTCACGTATGCCCTGCTGAGAGCGTCCGTAGGCGGGCGGCGCAGCAGGTAGATCGCGGTCATACGCCGTCATCCACCCCTCACCTCCTACAACGCGTAATCGTGCCGAGAGCGCCGAGAATCTTCTCGGAACCCGCGTCGCCGTTCCGAATTGTCGCATTAGTCGTGCCGATGAACTGACGGTACGACAATTTCCCGACCACGCACTGCAACGATCACCCGAGGACGTTCACACGCACCGCACCCCGACGACCGCACACCGTGTGCGTCTGGGTGATCACCGACAGCGGAGTACCCGGGTGCGGCCCGTTCGACACGCTCGGCGACGGACCGGGCTCGGCACGAGCCGCCGGTCAGAACCGGTCGGTGGGCTGGTAACGACCCCAGACCTCGCGGAGCGCCCCGCACACCTCACCGACGGTGGCGCGCTCGCGCAGCGCCGCCTTCATCGGGTACAGCACGTTCGCGGTGCCGGCGGCGGCCTCCCGCAGCTCGACCAGGGCCCGCTCCACGGCCGCCGAGTCCCGCTGGGCCCGCAGCTTCGCCAGCCGCTCGGCCTGCGCCGCCTCGATCGCCGGATCGACCCGCAGCGGCTCGTACGGCTCCTCGGCGTCGATCGTGAACCGGTTGAGCCCGACCACCACCCGTTCACCCGAGTCGATCTCCTGCGCGATCCGGTACGCGGACTGCTCGATCTCCCGCTTCTGGAAGCCGACCTCGATCGCGTCCACCGCCGACCCGTGCTCGAAGACCCGGGCCATCAGCGCGTCCGCCGCCGTCTCGATCTCGGCGGTCATCGCCTCCACCACGTACGAGCCGGCGAACGGGTCGACCGTGGCGGTCAGGTCGGTCTCGTACGCCAACACCTGCTGGGTACGCAGCGCCAGCCTGGCCGCCTTCTCCGTGGGCAGCGCGATCGCCTCGTCGAAGCTGTTGGTGTGCAGCGACTGGGTGCCACCGAGCACCGCGCCGAGCCCCTGCACAGCCACCCGGACCAGGTTCACCTCGGGCTGCTGGGCGGTCAACTGCACGCCCGCGGTCTGGGTGTGGAAGCGCAGCATCATCGACTTCGGGTTCTTCGCGCCGAACTCGTCACGCATCACGCGGGCCCAGATCCGCCGGGCCGCCCGGAACTTCGCCACCTCCTCCAGCAGGGTGGTGCGGGCGACGAAGAAGAACGACAGCCGGGGGGCGAAGTCGTCCACGGCCAGCCCCGCGGCGATCGCCGCCCGGACGTACTCCACCCCGTTGGCGAGCGTGAACGCGATCTCCTGCACGGGCGAGGCGCCGGCCTCGGCCATGTGGTAGCCGGAGATGGAGATGGTGTTCCACTTCGGCACCTCGCTGCGGCAGTAGCCGAAGGTGTCGGCGACCAGCCGCAGCGAGGGCTTCGGCGGGAAGATGTACGTCCCCCGGGCGATGTACTCCTTGAGGATGTCGTTCTGGATGGTGCCGTTGAGCGCCGAACCCGGCACCCCGTTCTCCTCGGCGACGAGTTGGTAGAGCAGCAGCAGCACCGAGCCGGGCGCGTTGATCGTCATCGAGGTGGAGACCTTGTCCAGCGGAATGCCGTCGAACAGCAGCCGCATGTCCTCGATGGAGTCGATGGCCACGCCGACCTTGCCCACCTCGCCGTGCGCGATCGGGTCGTCGGAGTCGTACCCCATCTGGGTGGGCAGGTCGAAGGCGACCGACAGGCCCATGGTGCCGGCCCGCAACAACTGGTGGTAACGCGCGTTGGACTCGGTGGCGGTACCGAAGCCCGCGTACTGGCGCATCGTCCACGGACGGGAGGTGTACATGGTCGGGTAGACCCCACGGGTGTACGGGAACTCACCCGGTGCGCCGAGCCGGGAGTCCAGGTCGCCGGGAAGATCGTCGGGCGTGTAGACGCCCTTGATCGGGAAACCGGACTCGCTTGACCGCGGTTCGCTCATCAACGGATGGTAGGACGCGCGGCGGGCCTCCGACGGGTTAGGGGTACCCCACATCACGCCCGCGCTGCGGCGACAAGAGGTGAGTGGCCGCACACGTACCGTCGAGTAGTGGAAACGTCCGCCGCGCCGGCTTTCGCATCGGGCGCCTGAACCAGCAAGATAGGGGGGTTGTGTCCCAGCCCTCTCGACTTCCCCCGGTGGCTTTTCTGTGACTCAGATCCCGACGTGGAGCGGCGGACCAGTCAGCACTCCCACCAACGGACGCGCGACACCCGGCACCGTCATCGGCGACCGGTACTCGCTGCGCTCGGCGGTGGGCAACGGTGGCATGGGTACGGTCTGGCGGGCCACGGACACGCTCCTGCGCCGTGACGTGGCGGTCAAGGAGGTCGTCCTCCCACCCGGCCTGGCGCCGAGCGACCGCGACGCGATGTACGAACGCACCCTGCGCGAGGCCCGCGCCGCAGCCGCCATCGCGCACCCGGCGGTGGTGCAGGTGTACGACGTGGTCACCGAGGCCGGCCGGCCGTGGATCGTGATGGAGCTGCTGGACGCCCGCAGCCTCGCCGACATGGTGATCGAGGACGGGCCGATCGCCCAGCGGGTGGTCGCCAAGATCGGGATCGCGCTGCTCGGCGCGCTCGAGGTGGCCCACGCGATCGGCGTGCTGCACCGCGACGTCAAGCCCGCCAACGTGCTGATCTGCTCGGACGGCCGTTGCGTGCTCACCGACTTCGGCGTGGCCCGGATGCCCACCGACGTGCAGCTCACCACCCCGGGCATGGTGCTGGGCTCACCGCACTTCATCTCGCCCGAGCGGGCCATGGGGCAGGAGTTCGGCCCACCCAGCGACCTGTTCTCCCTCGGCGTCACGCTCTACACCGCCGTGGAGGGCCGGCCGCCCTTCGACCGGGGCGACCCGATCGAGACCATGCACGCCGTGGTCGAGGATCCGCCCGCGCCGCCCCAGCGCAGCGGCCCGTTGACCCGGGTGCTGATGGGTCTGCTGGAGAAGGACCCGGCCCGCCGACTCGACGTGCACACCGCCCGCGCCATGCTGCGCGAGCTGCTGGCCGGTCCGCTGAGCAGCAGCGCCGCCGGGGTCAACTCGATGACCGACCAGTACTCCGTGATGCCGGTGCCGCAGCCCGCGCCGATCAGCGCGCCGGCCGCCCCGGCCAAGCCCACCCCGTCCGGGCAGATCGGCGGCCGCGCGATGCTGGGGCCCGGCGAGTCGCTCACCGACCGGCTGGCCGCGCTGCGTCGGGGCGAACGCCCCGGCCAGGCCGCCGCGGCCGGCGCCGCGGCGATGGAGGACACCAGCGCCGACGCCCTGGCCCGTCCCGCGCAGCGGGGTACCGCCATGTCCCCGCCCGCCGGCCGCACCTACGGCGGTGCCGAGGCGACCCAGCGGATCGGTTCGGACAGCACCCAGCGGGTCGGGCCGGAGGTCTTCGGCTACGGCGGCCAGCCCGACGCGACCCAGCGGATCGGCGGCTACGGCGCCGGACCCGACGCCACCCAGCAGCTCGGTGGCTACGGCGCGCAGCCCGACGCGACCCAGCGGGTCGGTGGCTACGGCCCGCAGCCCGACGCGACCCAGCAGGTCGGCGCCTACGGTGCCGCGCAGTGGCCGGCCGCACCGAACCAGCCGTACGGCACGCCGACCCCCGCCGCCGGCGGCGGCACCAGCCCGGTGGACCGGGCGAAGGCCGCCGGCACCCGGGTGGTCGACACCGTGAAGGGCTGGCCCCGCAAGATGCAGCTGGCGGCGGCCGGTGGCCTCGCGGTACTGCTGCTGGTCGGCATCGTGGCCTTCGCCAGCGGCGGCGACGAGACGCCCACCACCCCGGTCGCCGAGCCGTCCACCTCGACGGACGAGGGCCCCGGCATCGAGATGCAGGAGCACTCGGCACGCGGGGTGCAGATGCTGGTGCCCAAGGGCTGGAAACGGGCCGCGCCCGCCGGTGGGGTCTACATCGACTACACCGACCCCGAGGACAGCGGCCGTCGGGTACGCATCCTCAACGAGAAGTGGAGCGGCACCTCGGTCCGCTGGGCGCAGGTCGCCGAGAACGGCCTGAAGACCCGGTCGGCCTCCTGTGCCAAGCCGTACACCCAGGTGGCCATGACGGAGAAGGAGCTGGCCGGGAAGCCCTCGGCCGAGTTCGAGTACACCTGCGGCGAGGGCGCCGAGATGCGGCACGGCATCTGGCACGGGGTGGCCCACGACGGCCGGCTCTACTCGTTCTACCTCACCTCGACCGACGCGCGCTTCGAGGAGAGCAAGCCGATCTACGCGGCGATGCTCAAGTCGTTCCAGCTCACGGCGGCCGGCTGAGTCAGGGCAGCCGCCCGGGGAGATCCGCCGCCGTGCTATCAAGAGGCCATGGCGGCGGAGACCACTGACCTCGACACGATCCGCGAGCGGGCCGAACGCTGGCTCGCCGACGACCCCGACCCGGCCGGCCGGGCGGAGCTGCGGGCGGTGCTCGACCAACTGCCGGGCAGCGCGCCGGAGCTGGCCGACCGGTTCGCCGGGCCGCTCACCTTCGGCACGGCCGGGCTGCGCGGGCCGCTGCGGGCCGGCCCCAACGGGATGAACCTCGCGGTGGTCACCCAGGCCGCCGCCGGCCTGGTCGCCTGGCTCGCCGACCAGGGCGGCACCGGCCCGCTGGTGATCGGGTACGACGCCCGGCGCGGTTCCCGCGAGTTCGCCGAACGCACCGCCCAGGTGGCCACCGGAGCGGGCCGCCCGGCCCTGTTGCTGCCCCGCCCGCTGCCCACCCCGGTGCTCGCCTACGCGGTGCGGCACCTGTCGGCGGTGGCCGGGGTGATGGTGACCGCCAGCCACAACCCGCCGCAGGACAACGGCTACAAGGTGTACCTCGGTGCCGAACTGGGCGGGGAACTGGGTGCCGGTGCGCAGATCGTGCCGCCGGCCGACGCCGGGATCGAGGCCGCCATCCGCGCGGTCGGTCCGCTGGGGCAGGTGCCGCTCGGCCCCGCCGGTCAGGTGCTCGGTGACGACCTGGTCGCCGCATACGTGGCGCGGGCGGTCGGTGTCGTCACCCCGGGCGGGCCCCGGGAGCTGACCGTGGCGTACACCCCGCTGCACGGTGTCGGTGCGGCGGTGCTCACCGCCGCGTTCGCCGCCGCCGGCTTTCCGACGCCCGGGGTGGTGCCCGACCAGGCCGAGCCGGACCCGGACTTCCCCACCGTCAGCTTTCCCAACCCCGAGGAGCCGGGCGCGGTGGACCGGCTGGTCGCGCTCGCCGAGCGCACCGACGCCGACCTGGCCATCGCCAACGATCCGGACGCCGACCGCTGTGCCGTCGTGGTCCGGGACCCTGCCGGCGGGCCCGACGGACCGGGTTGGCGGATGCTGCGCGGGGACGAGGTGGGCGTACTGCTTGCCGATCACCTGATGCGACGCGGGGTCACCGGCCGGTACGCCACCACGATCGTCTCGTCGTCACTGCTACGGGCGATGTGCACGGCGCGCGAGCTGCCGTACGGGGAGACGCTCACCGGGTTCAAGTGGATCGTCCGGGCCGGTGACGGCAGCGAGCCACTGGTCTTCGGCTACGAGGAGGCGCTCGGCTACTGCGTCGCCCCGGACCACGTACGCGACAAGGACGGCATCACCGCGGCGCTGACCGTGGCCGAGTTGGCCGCCGGCCTCAAGGCACAGGGGCGCACGCTGACCGACCGGCTGGACGAGTTGGCCGCCGAGTTCGGCGTGCACCTGACCGACCAGCTCTCGGTACGCGTCGACGACCTGCGCCTGATCGCCGACGCGATGGCCCGGATCCGCGCCACCACCCCGACCACCCTGCTCGGCCAGCCGGTCACCGAGACACAGGACCTGCTCCCCGACGCCGACGTGCTGATCCTGCGTACCGCGGCGGCCCGGGTGGTGGTCCGCCCCTCCGGTACCGAACCGAAGCTCAAGGCGTACCTCGAAGTGGTGGAACCGGTCGCCGAGGGCGACGTAGCGGCGGCCCGCACCCGCGCGACCTCCGCCGTAACCACCCTCCGCACCGAACTCGCCCACGCCCTCGGCGTCCCACCCGGTTGATCATGAGGTTAGCGGCAAAGTTGATCTCCAGGAGTGCCGCCAACCTCATGATCAACCTGATTCGTGCGGGCGGCGTGGGCCGAGGGCGTGTTCGACGGCGCGGCCTAGGGCGGCCACGACGAGGGCTACGGAGGGGCGGATCACGGAGTCTTCCAGGTTGACCTCGCCGGAGAAGCCGGCGCCGCTGGCGATCTCCTCGAGCCGGCGGCGGGCGGCGTCGGCGTCCTCGCCGGTGACCCCGAGGGCGGACTCCATCCGGAGCACGGCGACCAGGGTCGCGAGTGCGGCGGTGCGCTCGTCCGGAGCGGCGCCGGTGAGCACCACGGCGAGCCGCTGCCGGGTCTCCTCCTCCACCGTCGG
Organism: Micromonospora palythoicola; assembly: GCF_036689795.1. Classification (NCBI taxonomy): domain Bacteria; kingdom Bacillati; phylum Actinomycetota; class Actinomycetes; order Micromonosporales; family Micromonosporaceae; genus Micromonospora; species Micromonospora palythoicola. Next base: position 22,336 of record NZ_JBAGKI010000023.1, read on the forward strand.
GTCCACCACCGGGTAACGGTGCACGTGGATGAAGCCCAGCTCGGTCTCGTCGACGTCCCGGACGACGCCCTGCTCGCAGAGGTCGCCGAGAATCCGGTCGCGCAGGCCGTGCCGCAGCCGCTGCACCCAGGAGGAGGGGCTGTGCGGCGTGTCGGCCACGATCTTGGCCAGCACCGCGTCGGTGACCGGCTCGCCGGTGGGCGTCGGGTCCACCGCGGTCAGGGCCCCGTCGGTGTACGCGATCCGCCCGGCCAGCGCCAGCTCGATGAGCACGGCGGCGGCCATCCCCAGGTCGAGGCTGATCCGCGGCAGGGTCGCCTTACCCGTTTCGTCGTCGTAGGCGAGCAGGAGCAGTTCCTCGGCGAGCGGCACACCAGTCATGGCCCGAGACGGTAGCCGGTGCCGGCATCACCCGCACCACAAACCGCCGGGCGTCAGAAGCGGGGCATGCCGCCGAACTGCCGGTCACCGGCGTCGCCGAGGCCCGGCACGATGAACATGCTGTCGTTGAGACCGTCGTCGATGGCAGCGGTGACCAGGCGCAGCGGCAGCCCGGAACGCTCCAACCGCTGGATGCCGGCTGGCGCGGCGAGCACGCAGAGCACGGTGATGTCGGTGCAGCCGCGCTCGGCCAGCAGCCGGCAGCAGTGCTCCAGGGACCCGCCGGTGGCCAGCATCGGGTCGAGGACCAGCACCGGCAGGCCGGCGAGGTCCCGGGGTAGCGACTCCATGTAGGCCCGCGGCTCGAAGGTCTCCTCGTCACGGGCCAGCCCGACGAAGCCCATCGAGGACTCGGGCAGCAGCCCCAGCGCGGCGTCGGCCATGCCGAGACCCGCCCGCAGCACCGGCACCAGCAGCGGCGGGTTGGCCAGCCGGGTGCCCTCGGTGGCGGTCACGGGCGTCTGCACCGGGTAGGTCTCCACCGGGAAGGAACGGGCGGCCTCGTACACCAGCATGGTGGTGAGTTCGTGCAGCGCCGCCCGGAACGTAGAGGAATCGGTGCGCGCGTCCCGCATGGCGGTCAGCCGGGACTGGGCGAGCGGGTGGTCAATGACGAGTACGTCCACGATCGCTCAACCTACCCGTCCCGGATACCGACGCGCGGGCCCCGGCCTCGACCAGCGACCTCGCTCACCCCTGCGCGCTCCGGCGAACCCAGTGACCAAGATCACGCGGCGTCAACCTGCGTAGACTTCGGGGCATGACGGCGACAGCGACGTCGGCCCGCTCGGACCTCTCCGAGCTGGGACGATCCGAGACCGCTCTGCGGACCTTCCTGCACGGCCTACCGGGCGTGGACCAGGTCGGCGCGGAGCAGCGGGCAGCCCAACTCGGCACCCGATCCATCAAGACCACCGCAAAGGCCGAGGCGATCGACCTCGCCATCCGGATGGTCGACCTGACCACGCTGGAGGGCGCGGACACCCCGGGCAAGGTACGGGCGCTCGCCGCGAAGGCGCTGCGGCCCGATCCGGCCGACCCGTCCTGCCCGCACGTCGGCGCGGTCTGCGTCTACCCCGCGATGGTCCCGCACGTGGCCGAGGTGCTGCGCGGATCTGCGGTGCATCTGGCCAGCGTGGCCACGTCCTTCCCGTCCGGCCAGGCACCGCTGGAGATCAAGCTGGCCGACACCCGTGCCGCCGTCGAGGCCGGCGCCGACGAGATCGACATGGTGATCAACCGGGGCGCCTTCCTGGCCGGCCGCTACGCCGAGGTGTACGACGAGATCGTCGCCACCAAGCAGGCCAGCGGGAACGCCCACCTCAAGGTGATCCTGGAGACCGGCGAGCTGGCCACCTACGACAACGTGCGCCGCGCCTCGTGGCTGGCGATGCTCGCGGGCGGCGACTTCATCAAGACCTCCACCGGCAAGGTGCCGGTGGCCGCCACGCTGCCGGTGACCCTGGTGATGCTGGAGGCGGTCCGCGACTTCCGGGCCGCCACCGGGCGACAGGTCGGCGTGAAGCCGGCCGGTGGCATCAAGACCACCAAGGACGCGATCAAGTACCTGGTCATGGTCAACGAGACCGTCGGCCCGGACTGGCTGCACCCGGACTGGTTCCGCTTCGGCGCCTCCAGCCTCCTCAACGACCTGCTGATGCAGCGCACCAAGCTGACCACCGGCGTCTACGCCGGCCCCGACTACTTCACCCTGGACTGACCGCGATGTTCGAATACGCACCCGCACCCGAGTCGCGCTCGGTGGTAGACCTGAAGCCCTCGTACGGGCTCTTCATCAACGGGGAGTTCGTCGACCCGGCCGACGGCGGCAGCTTCAAGTCGATCAACCCGGCCTCCGAGGAGGTGCTGGCCGAGATCGCCGAGGGCGGCGCGCAGGACGTGGACCGCGCGGTCCGGGCGGCCCGCAAGGCGTACGAGAAGGTCTGGGGTCCGATGCCGGGCCGGGACCGGGCCAAGTACCTGTTCCGGATCGCCCGCATCATCCAGGAACGCTCGCGTGAGCTGGCCGTGCTGGAGTCACTCGACAACGGCAAGCCGATCAGGGAGTCCCGCGACGTCGACCTGCCGCTGGTCGCCGCCCACTTCTTCTACTACGCCGGCTGGGCCGACAAGCTGGAGTACGCCGGGTTCGGCCGGAGGCCGGCGAGCCAGCACAGCGGTGCGTACCCTCAGCCTCTTGGCGTGGCCGCGCAGGTCATCCCGTGGAACTTCCCGCTGCTGATGCTGGCCTGGAAGATCGCTCCGGCACTGGCCGCCGGCAACACGGTGGTGCTGAAGCCAGCCGAGACCACCCCGCTCACCGCCTTGCTGTTCGCCGAGATCTGCCAGCAGGCCGACCTGCCGGCCGGTGTGGTCAACATCGTGACCGGCGCCGGCGAGACCGGCCGGGCGCTGGTCGAGCACGCCGACGTGGACAAGGTCGCCTTCACCGGCTCCACCGACGTCGGCCGGGCCATCGCCCGCGCGGTCGCCGGCAGCCGCAAGAAGCTGACCCTGGAACTCGGCGGCAAGGCCGCCAACGTCGTGTTCGACGACGCCCCGGTCGACCAGGCGGTCGAGGGCATCGTCAACGGCATCTTCTTCAACCAGGGGCACGTCTGCTGCGCCGGCTCCCGGCTGCTGATCCAGGAATCCGTCGCCGAGCAGGTGCTGGAGTCACTCAAGCGGCGGATGGCCCGACTGCGCCTCGGTGACCCGCTGGACAAGAACACCGACATCGGTGCCATCAACTCGGCCGCCCAGCTCTCCCGCATCCGGGAGCTGACCGAGGCCGGCACCGCCGAGGGCGCGCAGCAGTGGTCACCGCCGTGCGAACTGCCCGAGCGGGGCTTCTGGTTCGCGCCGACCATCTTCACCGGGGTCACCCAGGCACACCGGATCGCCCGCGAGGAGATCTTCGGCCCGGTGCTGTCCGTACTGACCTTCCGCACCCCGGCCGAGGCCGTGGAGAAGGCCAACAACACGCCGTACGGGCTGTCGGCGGGGATCTGGACCGAGAAGGGCTCCCGGATCCTGTGGATGGCCGACCGGCTGCGCGCCGGGGTGGTGTGGGCCAACACGTTCAACAAGTTCGACCCGACCTCGCCGTTCGGCGGCTACAAGGAGTCGGGCTACGGTCGCGAGGGCGGCCGGCACGGGCTGGAGGCGTACCTCAATGTCTGAGCGGGTCGCGGTACGCAAGACGTACAAGCTCTTCATCGGCGGGAAGTTCCCGCGTAGCGAGTCGGGACGGTCGTATCTCGTGCAGGACTCCAACGTGTCGCTGGCCTCCCGCAAGGACGCGCGGGACGCCGTGGTGGCCGCCCGCGCGGCGGTGAAGGGCTGGGCCGGGGCGACCGCGTACAACCGGGGTCAGATCCTCTACCGGGTCGCCGAGATGCTGGAGGGCCGGCGCGAGCAGTTCGTCGCGCTCGGAGTACCGGGCGACGAGGTGGACGCGGCCACCGACCGCTGGGTCTGGTACGCCGGCTGGTCGGACAAGCTCCCGCAGGTGTACGGGGGCGCGAACCCGGTCGCCGGGCCGTACTTCAACCTGTCCGCGCCCGAGCCGACCGGCGTGGTGGCGGTGGTCGCCCCCGAGACACCGGCCCTGCTCGGGCTGGTCAGCGTGATCGCCCCGGCGATCGTCACCGGCAACACGGTGGTGGTGGCCGCCTCCCCGACGGCACCACTGGCCGCGGTGACCCTGGCCGAGGTGCTGGCCACCTCCGACCTGCCCGGTGGGGTGGTCAACATCCTCACCGGCCGGTGGCCCGAGACCGTGCCCACGCTGGCCGCGCACATGGACGTCAACGCCCTCGACCTGACCGGCGTGACCGACGCTGAGCTGGCGGCCGACCTGGAGGTCAAGGCGGCGGAGAACCTCAAGCGGGTGCTCCGGCCGGCAGCGGACGGTCACGACTGGTCGGCGGATCCGGGGCTCGGCCGGATGACGGCCCTGCTGGAGACGAAGACCGTCTGGCACCCCAAGGGGGTCTGACTCTCCCCCGCTCTTGGGATTTCCGGGAAGCCTCGCTTGGGTGGGGTTTCCTTCCGGGGAGCCTCCGCTCCTGGGGTTTCCGGGGAGCCCCGCCCGCTCCGGGCGGTCAGGCTTGATCCCTGCGCGGGCGGGGCTCCCCGGAAACCCTGACGTGCGCACGGACCGTCCGTGGTTCACGGCTCTCGGGGCGCTGCCCAGCGTCCGGGTCCCCGGTCCGCCGTCCTTTCCGGTCCCCCGTCCTTCCCGGCTCCCGTCGCTGGGCGTGGTCAGCTACCACGGCGGGTCGGTGCTGGCGCAGCGCCGCGTCGAGACCGACGTGCCCGGCTCCCCGGTCCGCCGTCTCCGTCTCTCGCCCCTTCCCGTTCCGCCTCTTGCCCGTCCCCTCTTCCGTTCCTCCCCCCTGTTGCTTTGTCGCCCCGGGTGCTCGCTCAAGGTCCGGGCAACTTCCCGGAAACTGCTGGGTCGAGTGGGTGACGAGGCAGCACCATCCCTGAAGTTGCTGCGGTGGGCGGGCGCGTGGGTGAGGTGCGCGCGGGGGCGTGGGTGAGGTGCGCGCGGGGGCCGGTGTGGGTGGGGTTGGGTGTGCTTGGGGTGGGTGGGGTGGGTGGGGTGGGTGTGCATTGGGGTGGGGTGGGTGTTGGTGGGGTGGGTCTACTACGGGGGGTAGGATTGGGGGGTGACTCGGCTGGGGGATCTTGAGCGTGCGGTGATGGACGTGCTGTGGGACGGGGTCCCCGGCACGTCGGATGGGGTCACCGTGCGTGAGGTGGCCGACGCGTTGGACGGACGCGAGTTGGCGTACACCACCGTGATGACCGTGCTGGACCGGCTGGCCGGCAAGGGCATGGTGCAGCGCGAGCGGGAAGGGCGGGCGTGGCGGTACCGCGCCTCGGCCAGCCGGGAGGCGTATATCGCCCAACTCATGCTCGACGCGCTGGACCTGGGTGGTAGCCGGGACGCGGCGCTGGTCCGGTTCGCCCGCTCGGTCACCGGCACCGAGGCGGACGTGCTGCGCGCGGCACTCACGACGGAGGCCGGGCTGACGGTCGATGCTCCCGGGCAGGTGCATCCGGCAGGTGATGTACTGCGGCGGGCCCCGACGGCAAGCGAGGCACCCGGGCAGAACCGGACGACAGGCGACGCGCCGGGGCAGTCGGTGGACAGCGCCGCACGCGGGTTGACCAATCGGGTCGAGTCGCCACCGGCCGACGGGGCGTCACACCCCGCCGTGGAGCGGTAGGGGCGACGCCGTGGCGCACACCCTGCACTTCGCCGCCTCGATGGTGGCCTGCTGGCTGATCGCCCAGGTGCTGGCCCGCTCCACCTGGACGTGGCGCAGTCCTCGGGTGGCGATCCTGTGCTGGCAGGCGATCGGCCTGGGGGTCGGTCTCTCCGCGATGGGTCTGCCGATCGCGTTGGGTCTCGCCCCGTACCAGCGGGGCACCGGCAGCGCCCTGCTGGCGCTGGTCAGCGATCTTCGGCACGGCACCCTGCCGGCCGGCCTCGGTGCCGTGCACCTGGGTCTGGTCGGCGTCGGTCTCGGCATCGGGGCGGTGCTGCTGACCACGACGGTACGCAGCATCCACGGCGCGGTACGCGCCCAACGCCGGCACCGGGACCTGCTCACCCTGGTCGCCCGGCGGGATCCCACCGTGCCCGGCGCACTGGTGCTCGACCACCCGGGTGCGGCGGCGTACTGCCTCCCCGGGGTGAAGCCACGGGTGGTGGTGAGTGCCGGCACGCTCAGCCTGCTCGACCGGGCCGAGTTGGCGGCGGTGCTGACCCACGAGCGGGCGCACGCGCAGGAGCGGCACGACCTGGTGTTGCTGCCGTTCACCGCTCTCTGTCGCGCGTTGCCCTGGTTCCGCTGGGTCCGCGAGGCGCATGAGCGGGTTTCCCTGCTGGTCGAGATGCGCGCCGACGACAAGGCCCGCGAGCTGCACGCCGAGGCCCCGCTGGCCGGCGCGCTGCGCCGGTTCGCCGCCGCCGGGAACCGGATCACGCCGGCCGGCGCGCTCGGCATGGGCGACCGGGACCTGGACGTACGGGTGCAGCGGTTGCTGGTCACCGCCCGCCCGCCCCGACTGCTCGGCGCCACCTCGCTGGCCGTGACGGCGACCGTGGCCGCCCTGCCGGTCTCACTCTTCCTCAGCTGACAGACCCCTGAACTAACCCTGATCATGCCGGTTCGGCTCTCGCCACGGACCCATACGTAGTTTCTCTACAGGTAGGCTCCCTATGCTGCATCGACCCCCGTCCCGGAAGAGCCGCCATGGACACCCTGCTCCTCGCCCGTCTGCAGTTCGCCATGACCGCCTCGGTCCACTTCCTCTTCGTGGCCGTCACACTCGGCCTGGTCACCCTGCTCGTCGGGATGCAGACCGCCTGGGTGGTGACCGGCAACCCCAGGTGGGAGCGGCTGACCCGATTCTGGGGCCAGCTCTACGTGATCAACTACGTGCTCGGCATCGCCACGGGCATCGTGATGGAGTTCCAGTTCGGGCTGAACTGGAGCGGACTGTCCCGCTACGTCGGCAACGTCTTCGGTGCCCCGCTGGCCATCGAGACCCTGGCCGCCTTCTTCCTGGAGTCGACCTTCCTCGGCATGTGGATCTTCGGCTGGCACCGACTGCGTCGCGCCGCGCACCTCGCCCTGCTCTACGGTGTCGCGATCACCGCGTACGTCTCGGCTTTCTGGATCATGGTGGCCAACTCCTGGTTGCAGAATCCGGTCGGATACGAGGTACGTGACGGCGTCGCCCAGCTGACCGACTTCCCGGCGCTGCTGACCAACCCGGCGCTGTGGATGGCGCTCGGGCACGTGGTGTCGGCGGCCCTGCTTACCGGCGGGCTGCTGATGGCGGCGGTCAGCGCGTGGCACCTCGACCGGCGCACCATCGACCACGCGCTGTTCCGCACCTCGCTGCGGATCGGGCTGGTCACCGCCGCGCTGTCGATCACTCTTGTGCAGGGGTTCGGCTTCGCCCAGTTCGGGCCGGTGGGCGGGATACAGCCCACCAAGTTCGGGGGTAACCCGGAAGCCGACGCGCTGATCGCCGACTGGACCGCCAGGTTCGGCCCGGGCGACTATCTGCCGCCCGCGCTGTCCGACGTCGGCCTCGGCTTCATGATCCTCATCGGTTTCGCCCTCGGCCTGCTCTGGCTGCTCGTCCCACTGCTCTGGCGGGACTGGATCATCCGCCTCCGGTTCCCGCTCTGGCTGCTGATGCTCGCCCTGCCCCTGCCGTTCATCGCACTGATCCTCGGCTGGATCGCCCGCGAGGTCGGCCGCCATCCCTGGGTGGCGTACGGGCTGCTGCCGGTGGACCAGGCGGTCTCCCCGGTCAGCCCCTGGTTGATGGCGACCTCGCTGGTCGGCTTCACCCTGCTGCTCGGCACCCTCGCCGTCACGAACTGGGTGCTGCTCGCCCGGCACGCCGCCCGGGGTGCCGCCGATCCGGCGCTCGGCCGCCCGCCGGCCCAACCGCCGGCCGACGATTCCCGCCCCGAACCCGCGTTCGCCTGAGGAGCCGGAAATGGAACTCGCCTGGTACGCCCTGCTCGGCCTCTTCTTCGCCGGCTACCTGGTGCTCGCCGGCTACGACTACGGCGTCGGCCTGCTGCTCGCCGGTGGCGCCGACGCGTCCCGCCGACGCGCCGCGCTCAACGCGGTCGGGCCCTTCTTCCTCGGTAACGAGGTGTGGTTGGTGGCCGCCGCCGGCATCCTGTTCGGCGCTTTCCCGCTACTGGAGGGGGAACTGCTCGCCGGCAGCTACCCGGCGGTGGCCGCCGCGCTCGTCGGGGTGATCCTGGTGACCGCCGGGGTGCAACTACGCAGCCGTCCGGGCAGCGGACGGGCCCGCACCGCGTGGGATCGAGTGATCGTGGTCGGTAGCCTGCTCGCGGCGCTCGGCTGGGGCGTGGTGCTCGCCGGGCTGCTCCAGGGTGTACCGCTGCGGCCCGACGGACACGTGGCCGGGGTGACACACCTGTTCACCCCGTTCGCCGCCGCCACCGGGCTGGCCCTGGTGACGCTGGTGGTGGCACACGGGGCGACCTTCCTCGCGCTCCGGTCACCCGCCGTCGAGGGCGACCGGCTCCGGCCGTTGGCCCGCCGTCTGCTCCTCGCCGCGACCGTCGCGGTCGGCACGGCCGCCGTCGTCGGTGCGTTCTCCGACCGGGTACGCGCCGCCGCGCAGCGCCCCGCGGTCGGCGTACTGCTGGTGGTGTTGCTGGTGGTGGCCCTGCTGGCGGCGCGGGCGGCGCTCCGACGGCAACGGCCCGGCGTGGCCTTCGCGGCCACCGCGACGGCGCTGGCCCTGCCGGTGCTGCTGGTCGGGGCGACCCTCTGGCCGTACGTGCTGGTCTCGACCGTCGAACCGAGCGCCTCACTGACGGTCACCGACGCGGCCGCCAGCGGGCCGACCCTGCGGCTGCTGGGCTGGCTGACGGTACCGCTGCTGCCGGCCCTACTAGGCTTCCAGGCGATGTGCGTGTGGATTTTCCGAGGACGAACCGACGGTAGGGCACCGGTGTACTGGTGAACCGTCGCCCCTTCGACCCGCGGCTGCTGCGCCGGGTTCCTGCGGCCCGACGCGACCTCGCCCTGCTCACGCTGCTCGGCGTGCTCGCCGCCGGGCTCGTCGTGGCGCAGGCCACCGCCCTGGCCGTGCTGCTGGCCACCGCTTTCACCGGGCGCCTGGACCGGGCCGCGCTCGGCGGTTTCGTGGCCGCCGTCGCGGCCCGCTCGCTCGTGGTCTGGGCGCAGGGCGCGGTGTCCGCACGGGTGGCCGCCACGGTCAAGGCGGCGCTGCGGGCCGATCTGCTGGGCGCGGTCGCCCGGCACGGCCCCGGTTGGGTCGCCGGCCAGCGGGCCGGACAACTGGCCACTCTCGCCGGTCGGGGGCTGGACGCGCTCGACGCCTACTTCACCGGTTATCTGCCACAGCTCGTGCTGAGCGTCACCGTGCCGGTCGCGGTGCTGGGTCGGGTGTTCCTCGCCGACTGGAGCTCGGCAGTGATCATCGCGCTGACGCTGCCGCTCATCCCGATCTTCGGGGCGCTGCTCGGGTGGCAGGCGCAGGCCGCCACCGAGCGGCAGTGGCGACGGCTGTCGCTGCTCGGCGGCCACTTCCTGGACATGGTGGCCGGGCTGCCCACGCTGCGCGCGTTCGGCCGGGCCCGGGCGCAGACCGACGCGGTACGGCGGATGGCCGACGGTCACCGGATCGCCACCATGAAGACGCTGCGGATCGCGTTCCTCTCCGCGTTGGTGCTCGAACTCGTGGCCACCCTGTCGGTGGCGCTGGTCGCCGTCCCGGTCGGCATCCGGCTGCTCGGCGGTGGTCTGGCGCTGCAGACCGCACTGCTGGTGCTGCTGCTGACTCCGGAGGCGTACCTGCCGCTGCGGGCGGCCGGCAGCCGGTTCCACGCCAGCATGGAAGGGCTCACCGCGCTGGGCGAGGCGCTCACCCTCTCCGGCTCGGCACCCCGGGCGTCGGCGGGTCGGGTGGGCACGCGACCGGACGGGCGCGCCGAGATCCGCTTCGAATCGGTGACGGTGGCGTACGAGCGCACCACGGCGCTGCGGGACGTGACGCTGACCATCCGGCCCGGCGAACGTATCGCGATCATCGGACCAAGCGGCGCTGGCAAGAGCACCCTGCTCAACCTGCTGCTCGGCTTCGTCCGTCCGACCGGCGGTCGGGTCACCGTCGGTGGGGTCGACCTGACCGACGCCGACCTCGACGGCTGGCGGCGACAGGTGGCGTGGGTGCCGCAGCGGGCCCACCTCTTCGCGGCGTCGCTGGCCGACAACATCCGGCTCGGCACCCCCGACGCCACCCCTACCGCCCTCGCCGCCGCGGTCCACGTCGCCGCGCTGGACGAGGTGGTCGCCGCCCTGCCCGACGGACTGGACACTACGCTCGGCGAGCGGGGGCACGGCCTGTCCAGCGGACAGCGGCAACGGGTGGCGCTGGCCCGGGCGTTCCTGCGGGACGCCCCGGTGGTGCTGCTCGACGAGCCGACCGCACGCCTCGACGCCGCCGCCGAAGCAGCTGTGCTGTCGGCCACCCGCGAACTGGTCGCCGGCCGCACCGCGCTCCTGGTGGCCCACCGGCCCGCCCTGCTGACCGACGTCGACCGCATCCTGCGGGTCGAGGACGGCCGGGTCACCGAGCTGACCCCGATACCGGCCGGGGAACACCCATGAGCGAGCGCAGCGAGCGAATCATCGGGCTCGGTGCGGTGGTGCCTCGTCGTGACGCCGAGCGAAGCGAGGTGGCGCGATGAGCGAGCGCAGCGAGCGAATCATCGGGCTCGGTGCGGTGGTGCCTCGTCGTGACGCCGAGCGAAGCGAGGTGGCGCGATGAGCGAGCGCAGCGAGCGAATCGCCGGGATCGGTGGGCCCCTGCCAGAACTGGTCGTGCTTCGGCTGGCCCGGCCGTACCTGAAGCGCCTGGTCGGTGCCGGGCTGCTCGCCGCGGCGACCGAGTTTGCCGGGTTGGCCCTGATGGCGACCGCCATCTGGCTGCTGATGACCGCCGCCGGTCAACCCCCGCTGGACCGGCTCACCGTGGCGATCGTGGCGGTACGGGCGCTGGCGGTGAGCCGCGGGGTGCTGCGTTACACCGAACGACTGGCCGGGCACGACGCGGTGCTACGCCTGGTCACCGATGTCCGGGCCGGGGTGTTCGACACCCTGGCGACCCGGCGCGGCAACCCGCCCCGCAGTGGGGACGCGCTGAGTCGGCTGGTCTCCGACGTGGAGGCGGTACAGGACCTGCTGCTACGGGTGGTCGTGCCGGCCGCCGCGGCCGGGCTGGTGAGCGTACTGGCTGTCGGGCTGGCCGCGCTGGTCTCGCCGCCGGCGGCGCTCGCGCTCGCCGCCGGGCTGCTGGTGGCCGCCGTCGCCCTGCCGGTGCTGGCGACCGCGCTGACCCGACGGGCCGCCGCCGAGGTGGCTCCACTGCGCGGAGCGCTCGCCACCGACGCGGTCGATCTCACCCACGGCGCCGCCGACCTGGCCGCCTTCGGCGCGACCTCGGACGCGCTGGCGACCGCCGGGCGACGGGCCCGCCGACTGGCGCGGCTGGAGCGGCGGCTCGCCGCCCTCGGCTTCGCCGTCGACGCGGCCGGCGTGCTGGTGGCCGGCCTCACCGCCGGTGCGGTGGTGTACGTGGCCCTCGGCGCCGGCGTGGACGAGGTGCTGGTCGGCGTCCTGGCCGTCGGCACACTGGCCGCCGTGGAGATCGCCCTCGCGCTGGTCGGCGCGGCCCGGCAATGGACCGGGCTGCGGGCCGGACTGGCCCGGGTCGCCCACCTCCTGGCAGCCGACGACGCCGGCCGTGCCGAGACCGCCGAGACCGCCGAGACGGCCGAGACCGGGCCGTCCGGCACGCCCGCTGGCGGGCGGTCGTTCGAGCCGACGCCGTCGGTCCGGTTCGACCGGGTGACGGTTCGCTACCGGAACGGCGCTCCCGCCGCGCTCGACGGCTTCGACCTGGAGCTGCCACCCGGCCGCCGGGTCGCGGTCGTCGGTCCGAGTGGGGCGGGCAAGAGCACCCTGGCCGCCGTCCTGACCGGCGCGGTGTCCCCCACCGCCGGCCGGGTCACCCTGGACGGGCGGGACGTGGCGGCTCACCCGTCCCAGGAGCTGCCTCGCCTGGTCGGCGGACTGCTCGCCGAGGCGTACGTCTTCCACGCCACGGTGCGGGACAACATGCTGCTCGGTCGGCCGGGCGCGGACGAGGACGCGCTGCTCACCGCCGCCACCGCCGCCGGGCTGTCGGACTGGGTCCGGGCTCAGCCGGACGGTTGGGACACCGTGGTCGGCGAGGAGGGCGGACAGCTCTCCGGTGGTCAACGTCAGCGGCTCGCGCTGGCTCGCGCCCTGCTGGCCGCGCCCGGCGTACTGGTGCTCGACGAACCCACGGAAGGTCTCGACCCGGTCGCCGCCGACCGGGTGCTGGCCAGCACGTTGGCCGCGACTCCCGCCGGGCGCTCGGTACTGCTGATCACCCACCGGCTCAGCGGTCTCGCCGAACTCGACGAGATCGTGGTGCTGGACGCGGGCCGGGTCGTGCAGCGGGGCCGGCACGCGGCGCTCGTGGCGACCCCCGGGTGGTACCGGGACCAGTGGGTGTTGCAGCAGGCCGCCGAGCACGGATACCTCGCTCTGTCGGGTTGATCCGTCGGGCCGCCTCCGGGATGTCCCCGAGGCCGGAACACGAGCTGGCATGGCAGGGTTGGGGCCATGTCGGCCCGGGACGAGATGTTGGTCGAGGAGCACCTGCGGCAGCTGGCCGGTCGGCTCCGTGGGCCACGCCGGCTGCGGGCCGACCTGATGACCGAGGCCCGGCACGGGCTGCTCGACGCCGTCGAGGCGTACCGGGACAGTGGCCTGCCGGCGGATGAGGCGTCGCGACAGGCGGTCGCCGACTTCGGTACGCCGGATCAGCTGGCCCCGGCCTACCAGGCCGAACTCGCGGTGGCCGCGCTGCGCGGGCTGTCGCTGCGAATGGTCGCCTTCGCCGCGACCGGCTCGATCGCCGGTGATCTGACCTGGCACGGATCGAGTTGGAGCAGCGGCCCCCCACCGCCCTCGGCTTACCTGCTGTTGTCACAGTCGGTGGAGTGGATCTGGGCCGGGGCGTTCCTGCTCGGCCTGGCCGGGCTGGCGCTGGTCGCGGCCACCGCCCGCTCGGCGTGTCCGGCACTGACCGCGCTGGCGCGCGGCGCCGGTGTCGCGTTGACCGTCGCCGCCCTGCTGGGCGCCGTGGCCGGGATCGGGCTGTTCTCCTGGTCGATCCTGCTGTGGGACGCGGCCCTGAGCTGGCCACCGATGATCATCGGCATGGTCGTCGGCGCCGCCGCCCATGTGTGGCTGGGCAGCGCCGCCCGCACCTGGCTGCTGGCCACCCGCTGACGTCAGCCCGTCGTGGTGGGGGTGGTGCCCGGTTCCAGGAATCGGCCGACGGTGGCACTGAACTCACGCCAGCCGGAACGCTGGTCGGTCAGCGCCCGCCGGCCGCTGTCGGTCAGCTCGTAGGTACGCCGTTCCCGCCCGTTCACGGTGCTCCACGCGCTGACCACGTGACCGGCCCGCTCAAGTCGTCGCAGCGCCGGATAGACGGTGCCGGTGGGCAGGTCCAGGCGACCCTCACTGCGCGCCCGCAGTGCCTCGATGACGGCGTAACCGTGCAGGGCGCCCCGTTCCAGCACGGCCAGCAGCAGGGCGTCGAGGTGTCCGTGCAGCGCCTGGGCGTTCATGCGTAGACACGCTACTTGTTATCCGGGTGGCGAGCCACCGGGGTGCGGCCAGCGGTTACCGAGCGCAGCCAACTAGGGTATGTGCCCAGAGTCACTCACCGGCATCAGCGCCGGGGGTGGTAGCCCGACGCACACGGAGGTCACCGTGGCACGCCAGTCGCCCCAACGGCCGGACGCCGACGAGCCCGAGCTCGATGACACGACCGGCACCAGCGAGCCGGACGTCGCCGAGCCGGCCGACGCCGCGCCCGACGCCGCCGCGGCGGAGACCGCGAACCGCGCACTCTGGGACGAGCTGCGGATCGACCCGGTGGAGATCGCCCTGCCGGCCGGCACCGGCTTCACCCTGCGCGCGTACCGGTCGGCCCGTGAGCTGACCCCGACCGACGTGGCGGAGCGGGACGCCGACGACCCCTTCCTCGCCCGTCGGCAGGTCGGCCCGGCCGAGGACGACGTCGAGGAGGGTGACGTCGTCATCCTCGACGAGGACGTCGCCCGGGAGTTCGCCGAGAGCGAGGACGAGGAGCAGCGGGCACAGCGCGACGACGACGCCACCGAGGACGGCAAGGCCGACAAGGACGACGCCGACGACGCCACCGCCGATGAGGCCGGTGACGAGGAGGTGCCGATCTTCCTGACCCACAAGGGCCGGCTGCTGCTGTTCAAGACGCCCGAGTCGCTCGTCAGCTTCGTCCGTTCCGGCGCCCCCAATGACCTGTCTCAGCTGGACAGTTGGGATGAACTGTCCGAACGGGTGGAACCGGCCGACATCGCGCCGCTGGACGATGACGTCTACGAGCTCGATCTCGTCGTGGAGAACCTCCGCGGCGGGCACGACACCTGGGACCCGACGCTGCTCATCGAGGCTGGCGAGGTCGCCCGAGACCTGGCGTACGCCCTGCGGCTGCCCGCGGTGCTGGACATGCTGGCCACCGGCTCCAGTCTCGACGACCTGGACGAGGCGCTCCGGGCGTCGGTCGGCGGCGGCATCGGCGGCTTCATGGGACGGCGTAGGCTGAAGAAGATCGGGGCACAAACCGCAAGCCTGGGTTGGCGGACCATTGTCGGGAAGATCTCTGCGGTCGTGGACTGGCGCGACTGACCCGCACCAGGGACCATCAGTCTCTGGCAGAGAAAGCCCTGAGTCCCGGGAGGAGGACGACGCCGTGGCGCTCGTGCGCGTGTACTGCGGTCTGACCTCGGCGGACCCGGCCGACCGACCGGTCTCGACCGGATCGGCGCTGACGTCCGCTGTGGTCGACGACGCAGGCCGTCTGCTGCATGTCTGCGAGATCGGCGACGACCCGACGGGCTACGCCCGGCTGGTCACGCTACTCGTGGAACGTTCCGGCGGGCCGAGCGGTGCGGCGATCGCCGCCGACAGCGACGACCACACCATCACCTCCCTGCTCAGCGCCGCCGGTCGCCCGCTGGCGATCGCCGACGACGACTCTGTCGACGACTTCGCCGAACGGTTCGCCGATGACGACTCCCTGGAGGAGATGCAGTCACCGCCGGCCGTTCGGCGCGCCGTCGGTCTCGCCCGGTCGCTGCAGGCCGGCGCACTGTCCGCGGTGACCCTGCCGGCGCCTCGCGACCTCGCCGGGTACAAGCAGATCCTCGCCGCACACGCCGCGCTGGCCAGCGGGCGGCACTCCGCCGCGGTAGCCCTGCGCGAGGTGCTCCGCGAGCTGTACCCGGCCGCGTTGCGCGCCTACCCCGACCCTGCCGAGCCGATCCCGCTGGCCGTGCTGGACGCACTTCCCGAGCCGGGCATGCTCACCGACGCCGCCGGCCGGGGCCGCGACGCCGCGGTCACCGCGGATGCCGTCACCGCCCAGCTCGCCGCCGACGGAGCCGGCGACGCGGAGGCGATCGACGAAGCGGTCACCGCACTACGGGTCGCCATCTCCGAGACGCCGCGACGGGCCACCGTCAACCGAGCCCTGACGTCGGCCGCCGCGGAGACCATCAGGCAGGCGGTCGCCTCGGTGCGGGCCTGCGACGCCGGCTGCGAGGCGCTCGTCGGTGCCCTGCGTGCCCGCACCGCCGGGCCGGCACCGGCGTCCGGCCGGCGGGCCGCCGCGCGACGCGGCGAACAGGTCGGTGAGTTGTCGGCGAGCGCGCCCGGCGCCCAGACCGGCCTGCGGTCGGTGCGGCCCGGTGGCCCTGAGCCGGCCGGTGGTCGGCGCAGCCGACCGGAGCCGGTGCCGGGCAACGCCCCGCCGGCCGCCCCGCGCCCCCTCGGTCCCCCGCCGGTGGCGCCCGCGCCGGTGACTCCCCCACCGGTCGCGCCCGCGCCCGTTACGCCGGCCGCCATGGCCGGTCCGCCCGCCGCGCCGTCGCGCGCCGAGTCGCGCCCGTCCCGGGTGGACGGTCCGACCAACCGGCCGATCTCGGCGCCACCCCCGCCACCGCCCGGGATCACGCCGATCGCGCCGACGCAGCGCGGCGCGATCCCGCCCGCAGAAGCGGGCGAGCCGTTCCGGCCGACCCTCACCACCGCGGCGATCAACAACGCCCGGGCCGAGCGTCAGCGGACGGTCATCCCGCCCCGGCCGAAGACGAACGGCGAACCACCGACCGGCGGCTTCAGCGCCACCGACCTCAGCGTTCCGGTGCCGGCGGCCCGCCCCGAGCAGGAGAAGACCGCTCCTCCGGGATCCCGCTCGAACTGGCCGCTGGTGAACAACCCGGACAACCCGGCCGACACCACGCCCCGCAACCCGGTCGTCGGCTCCTACGAGGACCGGGGTCGGCGTGGCGCGCCCGAGGCCCCCGTCGACCACGGCGCCGACCGCCGGGTCACCCCGCCCTGGCTCGCCGACGATCTACCGCCGGAACCGCCGGTCCTGCGGCTCGTCGAGCCGCCGCCGCTGGCCGACCGGGCGTTGCGCAACGGAGCCCCGCAGCCACCGGAGCAACCGCCGCTACGGCTCGTCGACCGGGGCGGCGCCGAACGCGGCAACCGGGGGGCGGAGCGGTTGGACCTCCCACCGGCCCGCCGTGCGGCGGAACCGCCGATCGAGCACCGGCCGCCACCGGTCTCCGACGAGGGCGACGGTGATCTACTGATCTTCGCGCAGGCCCGCTCCGCGTGGTTCGTGGGCCACGGCGAGGAAGCCGACCTGGACTGGTCGACAATGGCCGACACCGGTTGGCAGGCCGCCGAGCAGGCCGCACGCCCGGCGGTGGGTGCCGAGACGAACGCCGGGCTACCCAAGCGGGTGCCCCAGGCCAACCTGGTGCCCGGCTCGCCGTTGCGGGAGGAGCGTCCGCTGCGGATAGTCCGCGACGCCGCCAGCCTGGCCGAGAACACGACCGGTTACTTCCGGGGCTGGCGCCGGGGGCAGGAGATCGGTGGGTTCGCGGTCGGCGGACGCCCCGGGCGGGAGGCCGCGGGCGGCTGGGACTTCAGCCGCGACACCGGCGATCGCGACGACGATCGGGAGTACGAGTACCGCTCCGCCGGATACCGCTCCTGACGTCCGCACGGCGGCGACAACGGTGCAGGCTCATGGCCCTTCACCTGCGTGTTTCTGCCCACAGCCGGATAATTTGACGCCGGGTCGTCGGGGCCGGAAGCATACCCGCGGAACAGCCGGCGGCAGGTCGCCGGGCGGGAAGGCGACTCATGGCGACACCGGTAACCGGCCCCTGCGTGGTCACTCGACGCGGCGTACTGGCCGCAGCGGCGGGCACGCTGCTGCTGGGAGCCTGCGGGCGGGACGGCGGGCGGGAGAACGCCGTCACCCGGCCCACTCCCGGTCACGAGCTGGTCGTCGGTGCCACGCTTGAGTTGAGCGGTCCAGGTGCCGCGCTGGGGGTGCTCCAGCAACGCGCGCTGGCCATCAGCGCGGCGGCCCTCAACGAGAAGGGCGTGGCGGTCGGCAACCTCCGCCGGACGGTCCGCGTCGAGGTGCTGGACAATCGCAGCAACCCCCGGCTGGCCGCCCAGCAGGCGACCGAACTGGGCCGCCGGGACGACGTGCACGCCCTGCTCGGAGCCACCTTGGCGGAAACCTCGATGTCGGTGATCGGGGTGGCGCAGAAGCTCCGGCTACCGTTCGTGTCGCTGGCGTTCGGCGACTCCATCGCGGTGCCGCTGGCCCAGCGGGCCTACGTCTACAAGGTCACTCCGGACGCCGGGGACGTGGCACGGCGGCTCGCCCAGTTGGTCAGCGCCGAAGGGCTACGCCAGGTGGTGCTGCTGGCCGAGGACGGGCTGCACGGCGATTCGGGTGTCCGGGCCATGCGGGGCGCGCTGCGGACCGCGGAGGTGGGTCTGGCCCGCACCGTGCGGCTGCCGACCGGCAAGACTGGCCTGGCCCGAGCCGCGGAAGAGGCCGTCGCGGCCCGCGCCGACGGTGTGGTGGTGTGGGCTACCGCGCCCACGTCCGGTGCCGCCGCGCGGGCGCTACGCGCCGCCGGACACGACGGTGAATTGTTCTTCGACGCCGGGGCGGTGGCCGAGGAGACCCTCGAGACTGCCAATCTGGCCGCCGTCGAGGGTGCCTACGCCATCCATCCGTCCTCGCTGGGTGGCTCCACCATCGCCAACAGCAGCGCCACCGGACGCGCCTACCGCGACCTCGTCTCGGCGTACATCCGCGCGCACGGAAGCTACCGTGGCTTCGCTCCGTACGCCTCGGACGCGCTGCTGCTGATCAGCACGGCGGCCCGGTTGGCGGACAGTGTGGACCGTGGTCGGCTGCGGGCGTACCTGCAGAACCAGGTCACCGACGGGCTGGCCGGCATGTACTCGTTCACCCCCATCCGACACAGCGGCATGGACCGCCACTCGCTGGGGGTCTACCGCGTCGACGGCGGGGCCTGGAACCGGTTCAGCTGACGACGGTGCGCGCCCTGCGGCGTCCACCGTCGTCATCCGGTCACCAACCAGCGCCCGGCGTCGGCGGTAGCCGTCACCGGGCGCTGGTGCCGATCATCAGGCGGGCGCGACGGCCCGGGAGCGACGCATCGTGAGCACGTACTCGACAAGCGAGATCAGCACGTGCTTGGTCGACTCCCGGTTCCGGGCGTCGCAGGCCACCACCGGCACGTCGCTGGAGATGGCGAGCGCCTCCCGGACGTCCTGCGGGTCGTGGTACTGCATCCCGTCGAAGCAGTTGATGGCCACCAGGTACGGCAGCCGCCGGTGCTCGAAGAAATCGATCGCCGCGAAGCAGTCGGCCAGCCGACGGGTGTCCACCAGCACGACCGCGCCGATCGCACCCCGGACCAGCTCATCCCACATGAACCAGAAGCGGGTCTGACCCGGCGTACCGAACAGGTACAGGATCAGGTCGCGATCGATCGAGATACGGCCGAAGTCCATGGCCACCGTGGTCGTCGTCTTGCCCGGCACCTGCCGGGTGTCGTCGACGCCGACTCCGGCGGAGGTCATGATGGCCTCGGTGGTCAGCGGCGTGATCTCCGAGACCGAGCCGACCAGCGTCGTCTTGCCGACGCCGAATCCACCGGCGATAACAATCTTCGCCGACGTCACGCGCCCGCTCGGGGCCGGCGGCCGGTGCGACATGTCAGAGCCTGCGAAGTCCACTCAGCACCCTCTCCAGCAATTCAGTGCCCACCGCGTCGTCCGAGTCGTCCAGGATGGTCGGCTCGTGGACCGCGACCAGGCCGTCCGTCGCCATGTCGGCGATGAGCACCCGGGCCACGCCGAGCGGAAGCTGCATGCGCGCCGCGATCTCCGCGAGCGACTGCACGCGTCCGTCACACAGCGCGGCGATGTACTGGTGCTCACGGCCTTGGCCACCATTGCCAGTGGCAGCGGCCCGACCGCGCACCGTCGTCTCGACCAGCGCCTCCAGGGCGATGTCGAGGCGGGGACGGGTACGACCGCGGGTCACGGCGTATGGACGGACCAGCGCGCCGGTCGGCTCGTCACGATCAGCCATGTTGCCGTTCACCTCCTTCGTACCCGGCACCGGTTGGACCGGTGCTACCCGTCGTATGCAATGTTCTCGCCCCGCCTGCCCCCACCGGCCGGCGCGACGATCAGCCCATCATCCCCACAGCCGTACGCGGCTGTGGGGTCAGGGCGTCGCCCACCCGGTCGACGAGCAGGGCCATCTCGTAACCAACCTGTCCCACGTCGCAACTACGCGCGGCGAGCACCGCGAACGACGAGCCGTCGGAAATCGACATCAGGAACAGGAAGCCATTGTCCATCTCGACCACGGTCTGCAGAACGGCGCCTCCCTCGAAGCAACGGGCCGCGCCCTGGGTCAGGCTGACCAGGCCGGAGGCGATCGCCGCCAGCTGGTCCGCCCGGTCCCGCGGAAGGTCTCGGGACGACGCCAGGAGCAGGCCGTCCGCGGAGACGGCGACCGCATGCGCGACACCGGGCACCCGATCGGCGAAGTTGGCGAGCAGCCAACCGAGATCCTGCGTACTAGTCATCCTTCTTGCTCCTTCTGCCCGCTCCCGGCCACCGGGCCAGAGCCAGACTGCGAGGATTGCTGCCCGCCCGGAGTTCCGTCCGGGCCGGTCGGGTTGCTGTCCGAGGGGTGACTACGTCCCCGTTGGACACCCCGGTGGTAGGCGGAGAGCAGACCGCGTACCGATTCCGGGTTACGGCGCTGCACCGAGGTGGTGGGCTTCTCCACCGCGCCCGGTACGAGCTGTGCCATCGGCGTACGCTTCGGCAGCCCGGTCTCGGTGGTGCCAGCCGGTGGCGCCTGGCTGGCGGCGGTGGCCGCCCGCCAGCCGTCGTCGGCAGCGGTCCGCCAGATGTTCTCCTGCGGTGTCGGGCCGTGCGCGGGCGCGCTGTCGGCAGCGCCGGGCCGAGGCCCGCCACCCGCTGCCGCGCCGTTCCCGCCGGACGCGCCCGCCCCCGTCGGAGTCTGTGCCATCGGTGCGTTACCTGTCGTCCCGGTCTGGGTCTGCTGGGCTGGCCGATTGACGACGTCGACCGTGGAGAGCTGCTGGGTCGTCGCGCCGGCCGTGGCCGACTGACGCGCACCCGCCGACTCCTCCGGACCCGGCCGGCGGGTACGGAACCACGCCGACTCCAGCTCCCGGAAGATCGGCAGTTCCATCGTCTCGTCGGCGTACCGCTGCCGGTTCTGGGCCTGCGGCGGCGTCGGCGTGGTCGGCTGGTTCTGCGTGGGGGCGGGACGCGCAGCCGGCGTCTGACGCTGCACCCGAGGCAGTTCGGTGGTCATGTCCAGGGCGGCGGCCAGCCGCTCGGGCACGGGCGGGGCAGCCGATTCCCCGGCCACCGGCGGCCACGCCGGAGGAGCCGAGGACGTGCCGGCGCCGGGTGCCGCCGAGACCGGCCGCTGCGGCAGCGGGTTGCCGGGCGGAGTCGACACGGGTGAGCCGGAGACCGGCGAGGCCGACACGGGGTGACCGGAGACCGGGGCCGCCGAGACCGGCGGGGCCGAGTACGGCGTACCGGAGACCGGGGGCGACGACACCGGGGGCACCGGCGGAGCGTACGGCCCGGCCTCGGGGCTGCTCGGCAGCTGACGCGGGATGGACGGCGGCTGACCACCCGGCTCGTCGGTGGACCGACGCTGCGGCAGCGGGTCGATCGGGTGACCGTTCGAGGTGAGCGGGGCGAAGCCGTTGCCGTTGCCGTTGCCGCCGGTGCCGCTGGCACCGGTCAGGTCCGACCAGGCGGGCAGGTTGCCGCCGCCCACGGTGGTCGGCGTTCCGGAGCCGTTGCGGCTGGCCGGATCGAAGGGCCGACCGCCGAGGGTCACCTGGTTACCCGAGCTGCCGGGAGTACGCGCGGCGGGCGGGACCGGCGGGTGCGCGCCGTTGCCGAGCGCCGCCAGCGCACCGAACGCCGGGGTCGGGCCGGACGAGGGGCCGGCAGCGGCCGGCAGCGCGGCGGGCTGCTGCTGCCCACGGCCGGACAGTGCCCGAGGCACCAGCACGGTCGGCGGCAGCGTGACCTCGGCGACGGTGCCCCGGTCGCTGCCCGGACGCAGCTCGACCTTGACGCCGTGCCGGGAGGCCAGGCGGGCGACCACGACCAGACCCATCATCCGCGAGACGGCGACGTCCACCTGCGGTGGCGTGGCCAGCCGTTCGTTCAGCTCGACCAACTGCTCGCCGCTGATGCCGATGCCCCGGTCCTCGACGTACAGCGAGGCACGGTCGCCGACCCGGCGAGCCTCCACCAGCACCTGGGAGTCCGGCGGCGAGAACGCGGTCGCGTTGTCGAACAGCTCGGCGACGAGGTGGACGAGATCGTTCACCGCGTGCGCGGCGACCTCGATGTCCCGGTCGATCACCCCGAACTCGATCCGGGTGTAGTGCTCGACCTCGGACTGAGCGGCCCGCAGCACGTCGATCAGGGCGGCCGGTTCGCGCTGCACGCGGGTCGAGTCGGCGCCGGCGAGGACCAGCAGGTTCTCGTCGTTACGGCGCATCCGGGTGGCGAGGTGGTCCAGCTGGAACAGCTCCGCGAGCCGGTCCGGGTCCTCCTCGCCGCGCTCCAACCGGTCGAGGTGGCCGATCAGACGGTCGACCAGGATCTGCGACCGACGGGCCAGGTTGACGAACATCGTCGCGACCGACGAGCGCAGCGCGGCCTGCTCCGCAGCGGTCCGGACCGCCTCCAGGTGGACCGCGTTGAACGCCTCGGTCACCTGGCCGAACTCGTCCTTGCTGCGCACCGGCAGCGGTTCGGCGATCTGGTTGGCCAGCTGCACCGGCGAGAGCTGCCCGGTGACCTGCGGATCACGCAACCGGGCCACGGCCTGGGGCAGCCCGTACTGGGCGATGGAGAGCGCACCCTGACGCAGCTCACGCAGCGAACGGGCCATCGACCGGGCCACCAGGAAGGCCAGGAAGATGGCCAGCAGCAGCATCGTGAGCAGCAGGCCGGTCTCCAGGAAGACCGTGCGCTGCACCTCGGAACGCAGTTCGCCGGCCTGCTCCACCACGTCGGAGTCGAACTTCGACTCGACCGAGCGGATCAGCTTGCCGTTGGCGACCAACGCCTCGTCCCACTGCTGAGGGGTGAACGAGATGCCGGCGAGGTTCTGCGAGTTGTCGGCGTTGACCTGGCTGATGTAGATCGTCGCCTGCCGGCGGTCGCCACCGCCGATGGTCTGGGCGTGGAACTCGGCCTCCGCCTCGGTGGCCACCGCGTCGAAGCTCTGCTGTGCCTGCTGCTGACCGGTCTCGCTGGAGATGTAGTCGGTGCGCAGGGTCGAGCTCATGCCGCCCGCGATCAGCGCGCGGTGCACGACCACCCGGCGGACGGAGAGCCACTCCTTCTCCCGGGCGACCGCGGCGGCGGCCCGCATCCGGTCGCTCAGGTCGTTGTCACCGGCCAGCTGACTGGCCGAGTCACGAATGGTGAGCAGCTGGTTGATCAGCTCGTCGTAGGACTGGAGCGCGTCGGTGATCCGGAACTTGCCGTTCAGCACCTGGCTGCGAGCACCCGGCAGGTCACCGAGCCCGTCGTCGATCTGGCCGAGCAGCCCGTTCAGGCTGACCGGCAGGTCAGTGAGGTCGGACCGCTGCCGAGAGTAGGGCGCCTTGTCCTGGTCGACCCGCGCCGCGACCTCGTTGTAACGGGTGGCCGCCGCCTCCTTCTGCGCCGCGGTGCTCCGCTGCGGATCCAGACCCAGCAACAGCACGGCCGCTGTCCGCTCGTCCTGCAGGCCGTCCACCAGCTCACCGGAGTGGCTGATGAGTTCGGCCAGGTCGCCGGCGCGGTTCGCGTCGTTGAGCGCGTCCAGGTGGTCGACCAGACCGCTGGTACCCACGACGACCGTGGCGATGGTCGGCACGATCATGATGAGACCGAGCTTGGACCAGATCGGCATGTCGCGGAGCCGACCTGCGGGCCGGCGCAGACGCGACAGGAGAGAACCTGCCGTCTTCGGCCGTTTGCTCACGTCACCGCCCTCGTGATTGCAGCGTCCGCGTTGCCCCCGGACAACGCCCAGCAGCCGACCCGGCGGGTCGGACCATCCGAGATTCCATCACGCCGCCACGGAAAGAGAAAGCCCAGGTTGGCCCCAGCCGGAGGTGTGATGAGATGTTGATGCAATTTGATCGCGTTCCGTCTGTTCGGAGTTACTAGAAGTAATGAGCAGTCCGCACCGAGTCGTCCTCCTGGCCGGTCCTTCCGGCTCCGGAAAGTCGTATATAGCGCAGCAAACCGGGCTGCCAGTGCTCTGTTTGGACGATTTCTACAAGGACGGCGATGACCCAACGTTACCGAGACGGAACGGTCAGATCGATTGGGAGTCGCCCGATTCGTGGGACGCCCAGGCAGCGGTGGAGGTTATTGACCAATTGGTCCGGCACGGCCGGGCGGACGTGCCGGTGTACGCCATCAATGAGGATCGGCGGGTGGCCACTCGGCGCTTCGAGCTGACCAGTTCGCCACTTTTCGTGGCCGAAGGGATCTTCGCCGCCGAGATCGTCGGAGAGTGCCGGCGACGCGGGCTCCTCGCCGGGGCGTACGCCCTGCGTCGGCCGCGCAGCGCGACCTTCCTCCGCCGGCTGGCCCGGGATCTCGCCGAGCAGCGCAAGGGCCCCCGGGTCCTGCTGCTGCGCGGCCTGGCGCTGCTACGCGCCGAGCCGGCCGTGCTGCGTCGGCAGACCGGGCTCGGTGCGGAGGCCGCCCGGGGACGGGACGTGCTGCGCCGGGTGGCGGGTCTGCTCGCCGCCGGCCATCCGCCACAGGCCGGCTGACCCGGTCCGGACGTCCGCTCAGCCCAGCAACTTCGCGTACGCCGGCTTGATCACCTCGTCGATGATCCGTAGCCGCTCGTCGAAGGGGATGAAGGCAGACTTCATCGCGTTGATCGTGAACCACTGGAGCTCGCGCCAGCCGTAGCCGAACGCGTCCACGAGCAGCGCCATCTCCCGGGACATCGAGGTGCCGCTCATCAACCGGTTGTCGGTGTTGACGGTCACCCGGAAACGCAGATCCCGCAGCAGCCCGATCGGATGCTCCGCGATGGACGCGGCGGCACCGGTCTGCACGTTGGACGACGGGCACAGCTCCAGCGGGATCCGCTTGTCCCGCACGTACGCGGCCAGCCGGCCGAGCTGGGGCCGCGGGCCGGGGGTGATGTCGTCGACGATGCGGACCCCGTGGCCGAGGCGGTCGGCGCCACACCACTGGATCGCCTGCCAGATGGAGGGCAGCCCGAACGCCTCACCGGCGTGGATGGTGAAGTGGAAGTTCTCCCGCTGGAGGTACTCGAAGGCGTCCAGGTGGCGGGTGGGCGGGAAGCCCGCCTCCGCACCGGCGATGTCGAAGCCCACCACACCGTGGTCGCGGTGCCGTACGGCCAGCTCGGCGATCTCCTGCGAACGAGCCGCGTGCCGCATCGCGGTGAGCAGCGTGCCCACCCGGATCGGCGTACCGGCCTCGGCGGCGAGCGTGCTGCCCTCCACGAAGCCGGCCAGCACCGCCTCGACCACCTCGTCGAGGGTCAGGTTCTGCTCCAGGTGCTGCTCCGGAGCGAACCGCACCTCGGCGTAGACCACCCCGTCGGCGGCCAGGTCGAGGGCGCACTCCCGAGCCACCCGGCGCAGTGCGGCACCGGTCTGCATCACGGCGACGGTGTGCGCGAAGGTTTCCAGGTAGCGCTCCAGGGAGCCCGAGTCGGCCGCCGCCACGAACCAGCGCCCCAACTCCGCCGGATCCGTGCTGGGCAGAACGTGTCCGATCTCTGCGGCCAGGTCGACGATCGTCGCCGGGCGCAGGCCGCCGTCCAGATGATCGTGCAACAACGCCTTCGGTGCCCGGACGATGTCCTCGTACCCGACTACCGTGCTCATCGCCACTCGTCCCGCTCACAACCCATGCTCCCGACCCTAGTCGCCCCGTCCGGTCGGCGACCCGCGCAGGGCGTGTGTCGGGGCTCTCGGCCACCGGGACGGCCACGACGTACGCCCTAGACTCGACGCGTGAGACAGCCGTGATGGATTCCCGCGTCGTGGCCCGGCTGCGCTGTCCCGTCTGCCACGACCCGCTCACCGAGGCCGTGGTCGGCGGATCCCGGTCGTTGCGTTGTCCGCGCCGGCACAGCTTCGACATCGCCCGGCAGGGCTACGTCAATCTGCTCACCGGCCGGGCACCACACAGCGGCGACACCGCCGAGATGGTCGCCGCTCGGGCGGAATTCCTGTCCACCGGGCACTACGACGTCATCTCCACCGCCCTCGCCGACGCCGCCGACGCTGGCCTCGCCGACGCCGCCCTCGCCACCGCCGCCGACGCTGGCCTCGCAGACGCCGCCCCCGACCCGGTTGCCGGCGCGTACCCGCTGGTGGTGGACGCGGGCGCGGGCACCGGCCGGCACCTGGCGGCGGTGCTGACCGCCGTGCCGGGGACCGTCGGTCTCGCGCTGGACATCGCCAAACCGGCGCTGCGCCGGGCCGCCCGCGCCCACCCGGGGATCACCGCCGCGCTGGCCGACACCTGGCAGCGACTCCCGTTGGCGGACGCCTCGACGGCACTGCTGCTGAACGTCTTCGCACCCCGCAACGGCGCCGAGTTCCGCCGGGTCATCGCCCCCGGCGGACGGCTGCTGGTGGTGACCCCGGCCGACGACCATCTCACCGAACTGGTCGCCGCACTGGATCTGCTCCGGGTCGACCCGGCCAAGGCGGACCGGGTGGCGGCCAGCCTGGCCGGGCACTTCACCGAGGAGTCGACGACCGTGCACCGGCGGGAGCTGACGCTGTCCCGCACGGAGGTGACCACCCTGGTCGGCATGGGTCCGAGCGCCTGGCACACCGACCCGGCGGGGCTGGCCGCCCGGATCGACACCCTCGGCGAGCCGGTCCGGGTGACCGTCGCGGTGCGGCTGGGGACGTACCGGCCCTAGGTGGAGAGGTCGACCTCTTCCCACCCGGGAGGCTCGTCGTGGTACGGCCCGCGCAGGATCACCGCCCACTCAAGCGCCCACCGACGTTGACCGATCGCGTTGGCGTCCACCAACCCGGGCAGGCTGCGGCCGGCGCGGCTCACCTCCAGGTACGACCAGTCCAGGCAGTAGTGCAGGTCGAGCAGGGCCGCGGCGTCCGCCGGATGCTGCGGCGCGGCCAGGATCCGGGACCGCCACTGCCGGAAGGTCTCCCCCTCGGCGATGTGCGGCAGCCGCTCCACCAACCGGTCGTCGGCCGGCATGGTGGGGTCCAGCTGCTTGGTCAGGCCGAGCACCCAGGCCAGCGAGAACAGGGCGTCGTGATGCAGCACGAAGGAGCGGTGGTCGCCCTTGGCGCCGGTGACGAACTGGAACTCCGGTGGGGTGACCATCTCCACCAGATGCGAGGCGAGCAGCCAGCTCATCGCAGCCTGCGGTGGCATGCCGAAGCACCGGGCCAGGATCAGGTGCAGCACCGCGATCCGCGCCTCGATCTCCGCCGTCGGTCGTAGCTCGATGTCATCGCCCGGTTCCCAGACCAACGGAAACTGCGGCGGCGGCAACGGCAGCCGCAACCGGGCCAGCTCCTCCAGGCTCGCCTCACGCACCTCGCGGGGGTCGGGGGCAGGCACGATCACGGCAACATCCCTGTCTGATAACGACGTCTCGGCGCCGACGGTCCCCCCTGGCCTGCGACAATAGCGGTCATCACGCTCCGACACCATGGCCGGGGCCCGGGTTTCGTCACTCGACGCGTTCGATCACCAACGGCGTCGCGGCCGGTGGTCCAGCGGCGACGGTCACCGCCCGCGCGGCCTCCGCCAGCGCCGCCGGGATCAGCTCCGACCGCTCGGCCCGCAGCTCGTAGAGGGGGTCACCGGCTCGCACCGGGTCGCCGGGGCGCTTGTGCAGCAGCACCCCGGCCGGCACGCTCACCGGGTCCTCCTTGCGCGCCCGACCCGCGCCCAGCCGCCAGGCGGCCACCCCCATGGCGTACGCGTCGACCGCGGCGACGTGACCGTCCGTGTCGGCGCGGACCACCTCGACCTCGGTCGCCTCGGGCATCGGGGCGTCCGGGTCACCGCCCTGCGCCCGGATCATCGACCGCCAGACGTCCATCGCCCGCCCGTCGCGAAGCGCGGCGGCGGGGTCGGCATCGGGCAGCCCGGCCGCGTCGAGCATCTCCCGGGCCAGCGCCAGGGTCAGTTCCACCACGTCGGCCGGTCCGCCACCGGCGAGCACCTCCACCGACTCGGTCACCTCGATGCCGTTGCCGATCGCCCGGCCGAGCGGGGTGGACATGTCGGTGAGCAGGGCGACGGTCTTCACACCGTGCGCGCCGCCCAGATCCACCATGGTCCGGGCCAGCTCCCGGGCGTCGTCGACCGACTTCATGAACGCGCCGGAGCCCACCTTGACGTCGAGCACCAACGCCCCGGTTCCCTCGGCGATCTTCTTGCTCATGATCGAGCTGGCGATCAGCGGGATGGCCTCGACGGTGCCGGTCACGTCACGCAACGCGTACAGCTTGCGGTCGGCCGGAGCGAGCCCGGAGCCGGCCGCGCAGATCACCGCGCCGATGTCCCGCAGTTGGGCGGTGAACTCCTCGTTGCTCAGCGCCGCCCGCCAGCCCGGGATCGACTCCAGCTTGTCCAGCGTGCCGCCGGTGTGGCCGAGACCGCGCCCGGACAGTTGGGGAACCGCGGCTCCGCAGGCGGCCACCAGCGGGGTGAGCGGCAGAGTGATCTTGTCACCGACCCCACCCGTCGAGTGCTTGTCGACGGTCGGCCGCGCCACCGAAGAGAGGTCGAGCCGCTCGCCACTGGCGATCATCGCGGCCGTCCAACGGGCGATCTCCGGGCCGGTCATCCCGTTCAGCAGAATCGCCATGGCCAGCGCCGACATCTGCTCGTCGGCCACCGCCCCCCGGGTGTACGCGTCCACCACCCAGTCGATCTGCCCGTCCGACAACACCCCCCCGTCCCGCTTGACCCGAATAACGTCAACCGCCGCAAAACCACTCACCTTTGAGTCCAATCACTATTCACGCAGCCGGCAAGCCGCCCACCGGTCGCAACGGACGCACGTAGCGCACGATGTGGAGGCGACACCCGCAGCAATGGACGCACGGACCGCACCACGCACGGGCCGGGGCCGACCGTGCCCGGCGGAGGGATCAAGCCTGACCGCCCGGAGCCGGGTACGGTCGGCCCCGGCCCGGGCCGCAACCAAAGATCAAGAAGACCACCGAACCGGAATCTCCGTAGGCGGCTCACCCTCACCGGCCCAGAAGATCGTGCCGGACGCGTCGACCACCACCACCCGAGGCGTACGTGCCAGCCCCCAGCCGATCGCCTCCGCCGGGTCGTCCCAGCTCGGGCCCTCCTCCAGCACCCCGGTCTCGGCGCCCGCGTCGTCACCGGCCGAGCGTTCCCAGTAGGCCGTCCAGACCTGCTGGCCCGCGGAGAGGTCGGGGTGCACGAAGACGGTGCCCCGGCCGCGCCAGGCGGCCAGCCGGTCGGGTACCACCGGCACCGGCCGCTCCCCGGTGACCGCCTCGATGTCGGCCACGTCGAAGGCGTGCGGCAGCAGTTCGGCCATCCGCAGCGGCCCGCCCCTGGCCTCGACGAGACATTCCGGCCCGCCCTGTTCCCACAACAACTGACGGCAGCGTCCGCACGGCATCAGCGGCTCGCCGGTCGCGTCGACGCAGGACAGCGCGACGATCCGGCCGCCGCCCGTGGCGTGCAGTGAGGAGACCACCCCGCACTCGGCGCAGAGCACCACGCCGTACGCGGCGTTCTCGACGTTGCAGCCGACCACGACCCGGCCGTCGTCGACAAGCGCCGCGGCACCGACCGGAAACTTCGAGTACGGCACGTACGCGTGCCGCATCACCTCGGTCGCGGCGGCCCGCAGCCGCTCCCAGTCGATTTCCATGGTCCGCTCCCTGGGTCAGCCCTTGATGTACGGCTTGCCGTCGGCGGCCGGTGCCCGGACCCGGCCGACCAGCCCGGCCACGGCCAGGATCGTCGCCAGGTAGGGCAGCATGGCCAGGAACTGGCCGGGAATCACACTGTTGATCGCGCCGAGGTAGGTGGCCAACTGGTCGGCGAAGCCGAAGAAGAGCGCGGCGAGCAGCGCGCCGGTCGGGCTCCACCGGCCGAAGATCAGTGCCGCCAGGGCGATGAAGCCCTTGCCGCCGATCATGTTCTTGGTGAACGAGAAGAGGGCCAGTGTGTAGGAGGCGCCACCGATGCCGGCGACGGCACCCGCCATGATCACGTTGCGGTAGCGCAGGCCGAGCACCCGCACGCCGAGGGTGTCGGCCGCGGTCGGGTGTTCACCGACCGACCGGGTCCGCAGGCCCCACCGGGTCCGGAAGAGCGCGATGTGGATCACGAGCACCAGGAGCAGCGCCAGGTAGAGGAAGATGTTGCCCCGGAACAGCGCCGGCCCGAGCAGCGGGATGTCCGACAGCAGCGGGATCTCCCAGTTGCTGAAACGCGGTGCGCTGTTGTAGCGGGCAGCGTCGGTCTGCATCAGCCGCTCGTAGAGGAAACCGGTGATGCCGACCGCCAGCAGGTTCAGCACGATGCCCATGACCACCTGGTCGACCAGGTAGCGGATGCTGAACACGGCGAGCAGCAGCGAGATGAGTGAGCCGCCGACGGCCGCGGCGAGCAGTCCCACCCAGACGCTGCCGGAGATGCTGCCGAAGAGCGCGCCGCTGAAGGCGCCCATCAGCAGTTGCCCCTCGATGGCGACGTTCACCACGCCGGACCGCTCGCACAGCACACCGGCCAGCGATCCGAAGATCAGCGGCAGGGCGAGCAGGAAGGTGCCCCGCACGATGTTGACCAGCGGCATGAAGTTCTGTCCGGTCGGTGCGGCGGAGACCTGCCAGCACAGGAACGACAGCACGAACGCGACCAGGCCGACGGCGAGCACCGGCACGAACCAGCGTTTCGGCAGGCCGGCGAGCATCGAGCCGCCGGCGGCGAGCGCGATCAGGCCGAAGACGATCGCACCGACGGTGCCGTTGACCTCCAGTGCGGCGCCCGCGGCGTCCTCGCTGAGCGTGAAGCGGGCCTGCTCGCCGGTGGCGAGCGCACCGAACAGCACGGTGGCCAGCAGACCGAGGGTCAGCAGCACCAGCCCGACCTTGCGGTTACGGGTCCAGAAGCCCTCGTCGACCGCCGCGACCGCGACGTCGGGAACAGCCGTGGTGGACATGCCTCACCAGCCCTTCGCGAGGCTCGTCTGCAACCGGGCGGTGCGCGCGGCCCGGAGCTGGAAGATCGCCTTCACCAGTGCCGGCGCGGCGATGAAGATGACGATCAGGGCCTGGAGCACGGTGACCAACTCCAGTGAGATTCCCGAGTACGACTGCATCCGGTTGCCGCCGGCCTGCAACGCACCGAACAGCAGCGCGGCCAGCGCCACCCCCCACGGTTTCACCCGGCCGAGCAGGGCGACCAGGATGCCGTCGAAGCCGATCTGGGCCACCACCAGTGGGGTCAGGGCCGCGGCGGTGGTGCCGAGCACCATCTGCGAGCCGCCGAGACCGGCCAGCGCCCCGGCGAAGACCATGACCAGGACGTACGTCCGGGTGACGCTGATGCCGGCGGTACGGGCGGCGTCCGGGTTGGCGCCCACCGCCCGCAGCTCGAAGCCGAGCGTGGAGCGGTTGAGCAGCCAGGCGACCGCCCAGGTGGCCAGCACGGCCAGGATGATGCCGGCGTGGGCGCGTAGCCCGTCGCCGAAGAGTCGAGGCAGTTGGGCGGAGGCGTCCACCGGCCGGCTGATCGCGTCGGTGCGGCTCGGGTCCTGCACCCCGTTCTGCACGATCAGCCAGGTGAGGAAGTAGACCGCGATGTAGTTGAGCATGATCGTGTTGATCACCTCGTGGGCACCGGTCCGCGCCTTCAGGATGCCCGGGATGAAACCCCAGATCGCCCCGCCGAGCGCACCGGCCAGGACGGCGACCAGCAGGTGCAGCCCGGGCGGCAGCGGCAGCAGGAAGCCGGCCAGCGCGGCCAGGATGACACCCATCGTCGCCTGCCCCTGCGCACCGATGTTGAACAGGCCGCCACGGAAGGCCAGCGCCACCGACAGACCGGTGAAGACCAGCGGCGCCGTGTAGGTGAGTGTCTCCGAGATCGGGCTCAACGCCGCGTTGACGGTGGTCGCCGCCGGATCGAACACCGAACCCTTGAACAGGTTCGCGTACGCCTCACTGACCAGCGTCCAACTGGCGTTTATCGCGTCCGACGGGCGGGCGGTGATGTAGCCGTAGGTGGCCAGCACCTCCGGATCGGAGATGATCATCAGGACGGCGCCCACGACCATCGCCAGGACCAGCGAGAGCAGGGTCACGGTGAAGGTGTTGGCGGCCCAGAGGTTCTCCAGGAAGAGCCGCCCCAGCGTGGGACGAGGCCCGGAATCGCCGGGCGTGGTGGCCGCCTCGGCGCGCTCCGTGTTGCCGCGCGCGGTCCGGGTGGCCTGGTCCTCACTCGCCGGTTCC
The DNA here is from genome assembly GCF_036689795.1 of Micromonospora palythoicola. Classification (NCBI taxonomy): domain Bacteria; kingdom Bacillati; phylum Actinomycetota; class Actinomycetes; order Micromonosporales; family Micromonosporaceae; genus Micromonospora; species Micromonospora palythoicola. The sequence goes on from NZ_JBAGKI010000023.1 coordinate 54,458, forward strand.
TTGTCCGGGGATCCCTGCTGCGCGGCGTTCGGGTCACTCATGGCGGGACTCCGCTTCGCTCCGTGCCGCCACGAGGCCGCCGTACCTGGTGTTTCGCTCGCTCATCGGTTCTTCTCGTCCTCGCTGCCGGGGCCCTCGGCGGCCGGCGCCACGCCGTCGGTGGTGGCCGCGACGTCACGATCGGTGGTCGCCGGAGTGCCCGTACCGGAAACCGCGTCCGCATCGGTGGTGGCGGCCGGGTCCGAGTTGACGGTCGCCGTCGGTCCGCCCTCGGCGGCGGGTCCGGCGCCGGGGGAGCCACCCTCCTGGTCCGGGGTGATGCCGGCCATCAGCAGGCCGATCTCCTCGCGGGCAGTGTCCGGGCCGACCACGCCGATGATCCGTCCGCGGTACATCACCGCGATCCGGTCGGCCAGTCCGATCACCTCGTCGAGTTCGCTGGAGACCACCAGCACGGCGGTGCCGGCGTCGCGCTCGTGGACGACCCGGCTGTGGATGAACTCGATCGAGCCGACGTCCACCCCCCGGGTGGGCTGGGCGGCGATGAACAGCTTCAGCGGTCGGGACAGTTCCCGCGCCACGATCACTTTCTGCTGGTTACCGCCGGAGAGGGTGCCGACCGGCGCCTCCGCCGACGAGGTGCGTACGTCGAACTGCTCGATCCGCTCCCGCGCGGCCCTGGCGATCTCGTCCGGCCGCAGCGACAGACCCCGACCGAAGGGTGGCCGGTCGTACACGTCCAGCACCAGGTTCTCCGCGACGGTGAACTCCTTGACCAGGCCGTCGACGCTGCGGTCCTCCGGCACGTAGCCGACGCCCGCCCGGAGCACCTTCTTGGTCGACCAGCCGTCGATCCGCTGCCCGTCGAGGGTGATCGTGCCGGCGAGCACCGGACGCAGGCCCATGATCGCCTCGATCAGTTCGGTCTGTCCGTTGCCCTGCACACCCGCGACACCGAGCACCTCGCCCGCGCGTACGGTCAGGTCGACGCCGTCCACCGCACGGACCTGCCGGTCGTCGTCGACGACCAGGCCGGAGAGTTCCAGGACGGGCTCGCCCGGGGTGGCCGGGGCCTTGTCCACGGTGAGCCGGACGGTGCGGCCGACCATCAGCGCGGCCAGCTCGTCCCGGCTGGCCTCGGGCGAGGCGGTGCCCACGGTCTTCCCGCGCCGGATCACCGTGATCCGGTCGGCGATCGCCTTGACCTCGCCGAGCTTGTGGGTGATGAAGACGATCGACTTGCCGGCGGCCTTGAGCGACCGCATCACCGTCAGCAGTTCCTCGGTCTCCTGTGGGGTGAGCACGGCGGTGGGCTCGTCCAGGATGAGCAGGTCGACGTCGCGGGTGAGCGCCTTGACGATCTCGACCCGCTGTTGGATGCCGACCGGCAGATCCTCGATCACCGCGTCCGGGTCGACCCGCAGGTTGTACCGCTCGGAGACCTCGGCGACCTCGCGCCGGGCACGGCGCCGGTCCAGGAACCCGGCGATCCCGCCACGCACCTGCTCGGCGCCGAGCATGATGTTCTCGGTGACGGTGAAGACGGGCACCAGCATGAAGTGCTGGTGCACCATGCCGATGCCGGCCGCGATGGCGTCGGAGGGGCCGCGCAGCTTCAGTGGCTTGCCGTCGACCAGGATCTCGCCCTCGTCGGGCTGGTAGAGCCCGTACAGCACGTTCATCAGGGTCGACTTGCCCGCGCCGTTCTCGCCGAGCAGGGCGTGGATCTCTCCAGGCTCCACCGTCAGGTCGATGTGGTCGTTGGCGACCAGATCACCGAACCGCTTGGTGATGCCGCGCAGTTCGAGTCTCAGCGCAACCTCCTGGAGTGCGAAGCGATGGTGCAGCGTAGCTGCTGGCGAGCGGGCGCGGCGTCGGCCGGACCGGTGGCGCGGACCGGCCGCTGCGGCACGGCGGGTCTCCCCCGCGCCGCAGCGGCCGGATCAGGTGTGCTCTGCTCGCCGGCCGCTCCTGGTGATCGTCTCACCGGGGGCGGCCGGCGACGGGTCACTTCGGCTGGGCGGCCGACTCGACCTTGACGGTGCCGGCGGCGATGTCCGCCTTCAACTTGTCGACCTCGGCCTTCAGCTCGGCCGGGACCTTGTCGTCGAACTCGTGGTACGGGGCCAGCGAGACGCCGTCGTTGGCCAGGGTGCCGATGAAGCCCGGGTCCGCCTGGAGCTGCTCGCCACCGGCGGCCTTGAGCACGGCCTCCTTGACCGCGCCCGGGATGTTCTTCACCACGGTGGTGATGATCGCCGGGCAGTTCGGGGTGCTCTCGCAGCCGTCGACGTCCACCCAGATGGTGTTGTACTTACCGCCGGAGGCCTGGGCCGCCCCGGTGGTGCCGAGGCCGGCGCCGCCGGCCACCGGCATGATGATGTCCGCGCCCTGGGCGACCAGCGCGTCGCTGACCTTCTTGCCCTCGTCCTGCTTGACGAAGTCGTTGGTGAAGGAGCCGTTCTGGGTCTCCTTGTTCCACCCGAGGACCTGGACGTCCTTGCCCTTGGCCTCGTTGTAGTAGGCGACCCCGTCGGCGTAGCCGTCCATGAAGATGGTCACCGGCGGAATCTTCAGGCCGCCGTAGGTGCCCACCTTGCCGCTCTCGCTCATGCCGGCGGCGACGTAGCCGGCGAGGAAGGCGGCCTGGGCGGTGTCGAACTGCATCGGGTAGACGTTGGCGACCGCCGGGTCGGCGTCGACGATGCCGAACTGCTGGTCCGGGTTCGCCTCGGCGATCTTCTTGGTCGCGTCGCCCATCAGGCCACCGACGGCCAGGATGAAGTCGCAGTCCTGGTTGACGTACTGGGTGAGGTTCGGCTCGTAGTCCGCCTCGGCCTTGGACGCGACGTACTTGATCTCGATGTTGTCGTTCTCCGCCTTGGCGTCCTCCAGGCCCTGCCAGGCCGAGGCGTTGAACGACTTGTCGTCGATGCCGCCGACGTCGGTGACCATACAGGCGCTGTACGCCTCGCCGCCGGAGCCGGCGTTGTTGTCCTCATCCGGAGCCTCGCCACAGGCGGCGGCGCTCAGTACGAGCCCACCCGCCGCGATGATCGAGGCGATCCGCATCCCACGCACCGAGCGCAAGACGTCTCCTTCCCATTGCACACCGCGTGGTACGCGGTGGCAGCCCTTGAGCCGGCCTGCGCCTTGCCGCCGGCGTCCCACGTTACGGGAGCAGAGCGTACGCCCGCGCCCACCTGCCGACCGACAATCGTGCAGGACTGTTGGAGCCCTGTTACCCCTACGTAATGCTCGGGTGGGGCACATCACTCGCCAGTGCCGGCAGGCGGGCACCCACGTGCCGAAAAAGTCCCTTTCCCCGGCGCCGACCTGCCGGCTGCGACTATCGCCAGAAGACCGCCACGGCGGCGTTGACCAGGGTCAATCCCACGATGGCGAGGAAGTGCCCCCGGTTGACCTCGGCCCGCTTGCGGGAGAAGAAGACCATGACGAAGATCAGCAGGGCGAGCACCAGCTTCGTCACAAGCTTCGCGGGTGCCGGCTCGTCGCCGTCGCGCAGCGGGGCGCTCAGCCCGATGCCGGTCAGCAGCTGGATCACCGAACCCCACAGCATGGCGGCGTTGACCCGGATCTTGCCGCTCAGGTACTGGGCGATCGCGCCACCGAGCAGCAACGCGAACCCGATCAGGTGGACGTAGAGAAGGATGAGTCGAAGTGCTTCCACCCGACCCATCCTGCCCTATCAACGACCGTTTGTAGTAGAGGCATCCCGGTGCATCCGGGAGGCCACCAGCACCAGCGCCAGCCCGACCACCGCGTAGCCGGCCAGTACGGCAATCGGGCGACCGGCGCCGGTGCCGTCGAAGAACGCAACCGAGCGCAGCAGCGTGCCACCGGCACCCACCGGCAGCCACTGACCGAGCGCGCCCCACGGCTGCGGCAGCAGTTCCGGCGCGGCGCCGACCGCGGAGAGCGGATTGCCGAGCAGGAAGACCAGTAGCGCGCCCAACCCGATGCCGGGTCGCCCGAGGAGGGCACCGAGCCCCGTCACGATGGCCGACGCGGCCACGGCGAACAGGCCGATGGCGGCACCCTCGGCGAGCCAGTTCCCGGCGATGACGCCCAGCCAGCCGTGCAGGACGGTCACGCCGACCAGGCCCGCCAGCAGGCCGGTCGCCACCAGCCCGACCAGGCGCGCCAAGCCGCCGGCGACCAGCAGGACCAGCAGCGCACCGGCGAGCAGGCTCGTCATCGCCAGCGGCAGGAAGCCGGCGGCGAACCCGGCACCCCGCGGATCGTCGGTGGTGGTCGGCACCACCTCGACCACGGTGACCGGACGCCCTTCACCCACCTGGCCGACCGCCTCGGTGAGCAGCGCGGCAACCGTGGGACTGGCGGCCGACGCGGTGTGCAGGGCGAGGCCGTCGGTTCCGATCACGAACGCGCCGTAGACCTCCCGGTCCCGTAGCGCCCGGTCGGCCGCCTCCGCGTCCGGCAGCGTGGTCAGCGAGAAGGCGCCGGGACGCGCGGCGGCGAGCCGCCCGGCCAGGTCGGCCACGGCCGGCGCCGGGCCCGCGACGGCGACCGGCAGGTCGCGCGGGCCCAGGTTCGCCGCCGGAGCCGCGAACAGGGGTACGAGCAGCGCCTGCGCGATGACCGCGAGGGCGGCGACGAGGACGGCGAGCAGCAGGGGTGACCGGTTCCGGGTGGGCATGGCTCCACTCTCCTAAAACGAACACTCGTTCTTTTATGTGACCAGACTCCGCCCGCTCATCGACTCCTGTCAAGAACGAACGCTCGTTCTACGATGTAACCCGTGCCACGTGTCTCGGAGGAACACCTCGCCGCCCGCCGCCGCCAGATCGTCGACGCGGCCCGCCGCTGCTTCCTGCGTGAGGGTTTCCACCGCACGACGATGCAGGACGTGATCGCCGAGGCGGGGCTCTCGGTCGGCGCGGTCTACCGCTACTTCCCCAGCAAGGCGTCCCTGATCAGCGCCATCGCCGAGGAGACCATCGGCGGCGCCGAGCAGGTCCTCGACGAGTTGGCCCGGCAGGATCCGCCGCTACCCCTGGACAAGGCGCTGGAGTACGCGCTGGCGTACATGGCGGAGCAGGCCGGCGACGAGGGGGTGCTGCGGATCGCGATCCAGGTGTGGGGAGAGGCGCAACGGGACCCGGCCCTCGGCGAGTTCGCGGCGAGCAGGTACACCAAACTTCGCGGGTACTTCGAGGTGCTGGCCAGCAGGGCCCAGGAAACCGGCGAACTGCCCGCCGACGCCGACCCGGCGGCCGTGGCCGCGGCCCTGTTCGGCCTCTTGCCGGGCTGGTTCCTGCAACGCATCATCACCGGCGGCCCGGACGTGGCGACCTATCTCTCCGGCGTCCGCGTGCTGTTCGGCCGGCAGCGCTGACCACCACCGTCGGAGCGGGCGGGCGTGGTCGACACGCCCACCCGCTGACAGCGCCCACCCGCGCCCCGACCGGTCAGCCCTTCGTGCCGCCGGCGGTCAGGCCGGAGACCAGGTGCTTCTGGGCGAAGAAGAAGACCAGCCCGGCCGGCACGGTGACCAGCACGGCAGCGGCGGTCAGGTACTCCCACTGCGGGTTGAACTGCGGCACGAACTGCTGCAGCCCGTACGCGAGGGTGAACTTGTTGTCGGTCTGGATGAACGCCGACGCGTACGCCACCTCGCCCCACGCGGTGAGGAAGGTGTAGAAGGCGGTGACCGCCACGGCCGGGCGGGCCAGCGGCAGCACCACCTTCCAGAAGGTGACGAACGGGCCGCACCCGTCCAGCGCCGCCGCCTCGTCCAGCGAGGTCGGGATGGAGTCGAAGTAGCCCTTCAACATCCAGGCGCAGAACGGCACCGCGATGGTCAGGTACGCGATGACCAGCGCGGGCATCGTGTTGATCAGCCCCAGCCGGGCCATGATCGTGTAGATCGGCACGATCAGGATGGCCACCGGGAACATCTGGGTGACCAGGAAGACCATCATCAGCGGCCGGCGGCCCGGGAAGTTGAACCGGGACACCGCGTACCCGGTGGTGGCCGACAGGAAGATGCCGATACCCATGGTGAAGGCCGCGACGATCACCGAGTTCAGGAACCACCTGGGGAAGTTCGTCTCGGTCAACACGTAGCCGTAGTTGGCGAGCGTGGTGTCCCGGAACAGGGTCAGCTCGCTGCTCTGGATCGCGTATCCGGGCTTCAGCGAGGAGAGCAGCACCCAGACGATCGGGCCGATCGCGATCACCGAGGCCACCAGCAGCGTGCCGTGCAGCAGGACGGACCGCGCCGGGCTGCGTCGGCTACGCGCGGGCCGCTTCACCCGACTCATCACCACACCTCGCCTTGCTTGCGTAGCGCTCGGCGGTAGAACACCGAGAACACCAGCAGGATGGACAGGATCAGTACGCCGTAGGTCGAGGCCAGCGAGTAGTTGCGGATGCCCTCGAAGGCGGCCCGGTAGGCACCGGTCACCAGGATCTCGCTCTGCCCGGCCGGCTGTCCCTCGGTCACCAGGAAGATGATCGGGAACATGTTGAACGTCCAGATGGTGCCGAGCAGGATCACCGTCATGCTGACCGGCCGCAGGCCGGGCAGGGTGATGTTCCTGAACCGCTGCCAGGCGGAGGCACCGTCGATCTCGGCCGCCTCGTACAGCTCCGACGGGATGGTCTGCATGCCACCGAGCAACGCCACCATCATGAACGGCACACCCAGCCAGATGTTGGTGACGATGGCGGTGAGCAGCGCCGTCCACCGGTCGGCGAACCACGAGACCGGGTCGATGCCGACCGCGGAGAGCAGCGCGTTGGCCAGGCCGAAGCGCTCGTTGAAGATGAACTTCCAGGCGAACGCGCTGACGAAGGCGGGCACCGCCCAGGGCAGCACGAGCAGCACCCGGTAGAGGCTCCGGAACCGCATCGGGCGGTTGAGCATGGTGGCCAGGCCGAGGCCGAGACCGAAGTGAAAGGCCACGCAGACGAAGGTCCAGATCAGCGTGGTGCCGGTCCACTGCCAGAACTCACCGACCTCGCCGGTGAGCACCCGGACGTAGTTGTCGAGGCCGACGAACTCCCACCGGTTGGGGTTCTCGGCACAGACCTCACTACCGGTGATCGACTTGGTGCAGATCTCGGCGACCTGGTTCGCCTCGTTCAGGTTGGTGAAGGAGAGCCAGATCCCGCGGAACAGCGGGTAGAAGATCAGAACTGCCAGGACGATGACGACGGGCAGCACCATCGCCCAGGCGTACCAGTGCTTGTCCCAGCTGCGGCGCAGCCGGGACGGACGAGCGGATCGGCCGGACGGCGTCGCGGGAGGCGCCGGTTCGGCTGTCACGGTGGTCATCAGCTGCGCTCCATGATGGGAGGCCCGGCAGGGCCCCGCGACCGCGGACGGTCACGCGACCCTGCCGGGTGCCGAGAGGTCACCGGCTGAGCGCCGGCGGTGAGGTCAGTTCTCGTAGGAGGGGACGACCTCGGCCTTGTACTTCTTCGCGACGGTGTCCAGCGCGGCCTTCGGGTCCTTGTTCTGGATCAGAACCTCGGTGGCCATCTGGTCCAGCGGGCCGAAGAACTGACCGGCCTCGGGGATCCACGGGCGACCCACCCCGGCCTCGACGACCGGCTGGAACGCGGCGACGATGGGGTTGTTCTTGACCGCGTCGAGCTCGTACGCCGAGGTGCGGGTCGGCAGCAGGCCCAGCTTCTCCGACAGGAACGCCTGCGACTCGGCGGAGCTCATGAACTTGACGAACGCGACGGCGGCGTCGACCTTCTCCTGCGGCATGCCGGACCAGATCACGTAGTTGTGGCCGCCGACCGGGCCACCGGCCTTCGCCGAGCCACCCGGCACCGGCGCGATGCCCAGGTTCTCCAGGCCGCCGAAGCCCGGCGCCTGCTGGACGTTGTTGACCTCCCACGGGCCATTGATGATCATGGCGACCTTCTTCTCCTTGAAGAGGGTCATCATGGTGCCGTAGGCGTCGTTGGCGGACGGCTTGACCGCCGCACCGCTGTCGATCAGGTCCTTGGCGATCGCCAGCCCGGCCGCGTTCTGCTCCGAGTCGATGACGATCTTCTTGCTCGCGGTGTCGACCAGATCGCCACCCTCGCCGTACATGAAGGGCAGCAGGAAGTAGCCGGCCGGGTTGATGTAGACGCCCTCGGCGTCGGTCTTCTCCTGGACGGTCTGCGCCGCGGTCTTCAGCTCGGCCCAGGTCTTCGGGGGCGCGCTGATGCCGGCCTCGTTCAGCAGCTCCTTGTTGTACATCAGCGCGAGGCTGTCGGTGACCTGGGGAACGCCGTAGGTCTTGCCGTCGAACTTGTTGGACGCGAGCGGCGTCTCCAGGAAGTCCGACTCGTCGGCGAGCAGCTCGGAGCCGTCCAGCGCGTACAGGTAGCCCAGCGAGGCGAACTCGGGCACCCAGGCGACCTCGGCCCGCAGGATGTCCGGTGCGCCGGAATTCGCCTGTGCGGCGGTCTTGAACTTGTTCTGCGCCTCACCGAACGGCACCGACTGGTAGTTGATCTTGACGTTCGGGTAGGTCTGGTTGAACTTGGCGATCAGCTCCTGGAACGCCGGGCCCTCGTTCTTCGGATCCGAGGTGTCCCACCAGGTCAGTTCTGCGGTGAGGGAAGCGGGGTCGACCGCCGGCTGCTCCTCGGCCGCCTGGTCGTCCTCCCCGCCGCACGCGGCGACGGAAAGGGCGAGAGTGGCAGCGGCGAGTACGGCGATCCCCCTGGCTGTGCGGCGCATGTTCGCTCCTAAATTGCCTGCCGGGTAACGGCGGGGACAGTAGCAAGAACTTTCGAAACTAGAAACCCCTTGCGAACGCCCCGGCAACAACCGTGCTCCATCCGCAACGTCGACCGTCGACAAGTGGTGCCATCTGGGCATATTGCCCCAGACTGGGGTGACCGAACTCCCAACCAGCGTCACCGTACGCACATCTCACGGCCACTCATCGTTCCGACAACCTCAGCTCCGGGCAGGTGTCGTGGGAACGCTCCCGACGACCGCTGCTCGATTCTGCAAGTTCTTGCCGACCAATGCGCAAGAAGTTGGCGGTGAGCTACAGTGCCGCCATGCGCGCTCGCCTGTCCGACATCGCCCAGCAGGCCGACGTCAGCGAGGCCACGGTGTCGCGGGTGCTCAACGACCGCCCCGGCGTGGCACCCGAGACTCGGCAGGCCGTCCTGACCGCCCTCGACGTGCTCGGGTACGAGCGTCCCGCGCGGCTGCGCAAGCGCAGCGCCGGACTGGTCGGCCTGGTGGTCCCGGAGCTGGACAATCCGATCTTCCCGGCGTTCGCCCAGATCATCGAGTCGGCCCTGGCTCCCACCGGCTACACCCCGGTGCTGTGCACCCAGACCCCCGGCGGCGTACGCGAGGACGAGTACGTCGAGATGCTGTTGGACCGGCAGGTCTCCGGCATCGTCTTCGTCTCCGGTCTGCACGCCGACACCGCCGCCGACCACGACCGGTACCGCACCCTGCTCGCTCGCCCGCTGCCGATCGTGATGATCAACGGATACGCGCCGGGCATCCCGGCGCCCTTCGTCTCCTGTGACGACCGGGAGGCCGCCGAGCTGGCCGTGGCCCACCTGGTGGCCCTGGGTCACCGGCGGATCGGCCTGATCACCGGCCCGGACCGCTTCGTGCCGGTGCAGCGCAAGGTCAGCGGCTACAAGGCGGCGATGGAGCGCCTCGCCGGCGTCGACGCCGGCGAGTTGGCCGAGCTGACCGAGCTGTCGCTGTTCGGCGTCGAGGGCGGCGAGGCCGCGGCGGGTCGGCTGATCGAGCGCGGCGCCACCGGGATCGTCTGCGGCTCGGACCTGATGGCGCTCGGCGCCATCCGGGCCGCCCGGCAGCGGGGCATGTCCGTACCGGGGGACCTCTCGGTGGTCGGCTACGACGACTCGCCGCTGATGGCCTTCACCGATCCGCCGCTGACCACCATGCGTCAACCGGTGGCCGCGATGGCGGTCGCGGCGGTCCGGGCACTGGTCGACGAGATCAACGGACACGGTGCCCCGCACTCGGAGTACCTGTTCCGGCCGGAGCTGGTGGTGCGCGGGTCGACCGCCGTGGCGCGGCAGGACGACACGTCCGCACCGAGCGGCCCGCGGCAGCGACCGGCACCCTCCGCGCTGGCGGTTCCGGCGTGAACGGTCCGGCGTGAGCGGTCCGGCGTGAGCGGTCCGGCGTGACGTAGCTCGCGCCCGAGGCGCGACCAACCCTTCTTGCGCAAGAAATGCTTGACTCTTGCAGAGTTGGCGCGGCATTCTGCTCAGACACCCGTGCGCCCCCACCTAGCCCACGCCGGGTAGCCGTCGTACCGCGCCACAGAACGGGGAACACCCGATGACCGTCAGCATCCCGTCGCCGCTGACCTCCGACATCGACTGGTGGCGATCAGCCGTCGTCTACCAGGTCTACGTCCGCAGCTTCGCCGACTCCGACGGCGACGGCGTCGGTGACCTCCAGGGCATCCGGGAGCGCCTGCCCTACCTGCGCGAGCTGGGTGTCGACGCGCTCTGGCTGACCCCGTTCTACACCTCGCCCATGGTCGACGGTGGTTACGACGTCGCCGACTACCGCGACGTCGACCCGATGTTCGGCAACCTCGCCGACTTCGAGGCGATGATCACCGATGCCCACGCGCTCGGCCTGCGGATCATCGTCGACATCGTGCCGAACCACACCTCGGACAAGCACCCCTGGTTCACCGCGGCACTGGCCGCCGCTCCCGGCTCGCCCGAACGGGCGCGCTACCTCTTCGCCGACGGCAAGGGCGACGACGGCGCGCAGCCACCGAACGACTGGGAGAGCATCTTCGGCGGCCCGGCCTGGACCCGGGTCCCCGACGGCCAGTGGTACCTGCACCTGTTCGACCCCGCCCAACCCGACCTGAACTGGCGGCACTCCGAGGTACGCCGCGAGTTCGAGGACATCCTCCGCTTCTGGCTGGACCGTGGCGTCGATGGATTCCGGATCGACGTGGCCCACGGCATGATCAAGGCCGCCGGGCTGCCGGACGTCGGTTTCAACTCGATGACCACCGGCCGACGCCAGTCCGAGCTGCTCGGCAAGGGCCGGCTGCCCTACTTCGACCAGGACGAGGTACACGACATCTACCGCGCCTGGCGGCCCATCCTGGACAGCTACCCGGGCGGTCGGATGGCCGTCGCCGAGGCATGGGCCGAGACACCGCAGCGGCTGGCCCGCTACATCGGCCCGGACGAACTGCACCAGGCGTTCAGCTTCGACTTCCTCGACGCCACCTGGTCGGCCGACTCGTTCCGCAAGGTGATCGACACCGCGCTGGCCGAATCCACGATCGTCGGCGCACCGACCACCTGGGTGCTGTCCAACCACGACCGGCAACGGCACGTCACCCGCTACGGCGACGGCGAGGTCGGGCTGCGTCGGGCCCGGGCCGCCGCGCTGCTGATGCTCGCCCTGCCCGGCTGTGCCTACCTGTACCAGGGTGAGGAACTGGGCCTGCCCGAGGTGCTCGACCTGCCCGACGAGCTGCGTCAGGATCCGGCCTTCCTGCGCACCGGCGAGAGCCGGGACGGCTGCCGGGTACCGATCCCGTGGAGCGGCGACCTGGCCCCGTACGGCTTCGGACCGGCCGGCAGCGCGCTGAGTTGGTTGCCGGCCCCGACGACCTGGCGGGCCCTCTCGGTGGCCGCACAGACCGGTACCCCCGGCTCCACCCTTGAGCTGTACCGGGCGGCGCTGCGGATCCGCCACACCCATCCGGCGCTGGCCGGCCTGGGGGGCATCACCTGGCTGGAGACCGGCCCGGGAGTGCTCGCCTTCCAACGCGAGGCCGCCGGCACCGTGCTGACCTGCGTGGTGAACATCAGCGACGCACCGGTGGTGATCGACGGGTACGGCACGCCGCTGGTCGCCAGCAGCACCCTCACCGAACGCGACTGCGGCCACCTGCTGCCGGTCGACGCGGCGGTCTGGTTCGAGCGGCACCCGAACGGGTAGCCCGCCATCGACTCGGCCGTCCGGCGTGCGACGCGCCGCCGGGCGGCTGGGCACGACCCCTTGTGGTGGGGGGTGCGACGGTGCCGGTGCCCGGGGTGATCCCCGGGGCACCGGCACCGGTGGGTCGTCCGGTGTCGACGACGACCGCCCGGGGTACCGGCAGGCCATGGGCCTTCATGTGGCGCAGTACACGCTGGACATCATCGATCTCGATCTGATGGTCGACTTCTGGTCCGCGGCGCTCGGTTACCGGGTCGACAGCGGCGGCGACGGCAGCGCCAAGCTCTACCCGCCGCCGGACGGCTCGCCGGAGTCACCAATTATCTGGTTGCAGGGCTCGGGCACCCCGAAGCACGGAAAGAACCGGCTGCATCTGGACCTGGTCGCCGACGGTGACCAGGCAGAGGAGGTCCGCCGACTCATCGGTCTCGGTGCCCGACACGCCGACGTGGGGCAGCGGGGCGACGAGGGCTTCGTGGTGCTGGTCGACCCGGAGGACAACGAGTTCTGCGTGCTGGCCCGTCCGCCCCACCGTCCACCACCGGCGGACCGGGTCAACCGCCGGTGAGCTGGGCGGCGATCCGGGCGAACCCGGCACGCAGCTCGGCCACGTCCGGCGCCGGCAGCGGGCCCGTCGCCCGGTCGTGCTCGGCCGCCTCCAGTTCCTCCTCGTCGATGGTGTCCTCGTAGTCGCCGTAGAGGTCGGCCTGGTCCACCCGGGTCACCTCGTCCTGCGCGGCGAGCTGCGCGGCGGCGATCTCTCCCCGGATCTGCTCCACCGACACCGCCGGCACCAGCGGTTCCACCACCGCCATCAGCTGCTCCTCGGCGACCACCGCCTCGGCCAACGCCAACGCGTGCGGTCGCTCGTACGGGCCGCACACCACCGGCTCCCACTCGTCGACCTCACCGAGCGGAGCGAACGTGATGATCCACGGCAGCTCCAGCATCGGCGAATCGGCCGGCAGGTCCAACGTCACGAGTGCCCCCACGCGCCCATCATCGTCGGTGTTCCGGCAGGTGGGGGCGAGTTCGGCGGAAGGTACGACCGCCGGGAGCAGCGGCTCAACCCGCCCCGCCCGGCGTACCGGGATCGGAGTCCACGTCCAGGTCGACAGGCGGACGCCGGCCGGCCAGGTCCACCGTCCGTCCGCGCCGGCTCGTCGCCGCCAGCGCCGCGCCGAAGAGCACCAGTTGGTTGAGCAGGTAGAGGTAGACCAGCAGCCCGACGGCGGTGGCGACCACCGTGTACGCCGGGTTGTGTTCGACCCGCCCCACCCAGAACCGGCCGACGGTGTTGAGCAGGGTGATGCCGACCGCGACGATCAGCACCACCGGCCGCAACCGGGACCGGCTCATCCGCACCCGAGGCACGGCGACCAGCAGCAGCGTGGCCAGTACCGCGTTGACCAGGACGCTGAGCAGCGCGCTGACCGTGGTGAGCGCGAACGAGCCGGTGCTACGCAGCAGGAACCGCAGCAGCGTCTCCAGCGCGTCCACGGCCGCCACCGAGAGGCCGAGAAGCACGAAGACGACCACCAGCACGCCCAGGTCGACCAGGCGGCGCACGACCAGGTTGCCCGGATGCTGGTTGAGCCCGTGGATCAGCCGCTGCGAGGAACGGATCGCCTCCACCCACCCGATCCCGGTCAACACCAGGATCAGCAGACCGACCACCCCGGCGGTGCCGCTGCTGTCGGCCACCTGGGCGGGATCGAGAAACGGCAGGTTCTCGCCGAGGAACTCCTCCGCCGCCGCGCTCACCTCAGGGTTTCCCTCCAGGATCGCGCCGAAGATCGCGTACGCGACCAGGGCCAGCGCGAAGACCGCGAAGAAACCGTAGTAGGCGATGGCGGCGGCCAGCCGGCCGCCCTGCAGATCGGTGTAGAGCACCCCGGCACGCCACAGGTGACCGAAGGCCGGGGAGCGACGGCGCGCGGCGGTCAGCCGGCGGTCGACGGCCGCCTCGACCCGACCCAGAACGTTCACGTCGTCATCCTCACCGATCCGTCGTCGCCGTGTCAGAGGTACCCGACGTGCCGGCCGGGACGGTCAGCCACCCAGCCGGAAGTCCCGGCGTGGCTGCCACCGCGCCTGCCCGCTGTGCGAGAAGAGCGTGAAGTGGTCCACCTCGAACATCGCGGAGAAGTCCGCCAGGTCCTCGTACGCCTTGTCCAGCGCCTCCGGCGCGACGTCCTGGGCGACCGTCACGTGCGGATGGTAGGGAAAGCGAAGCTCCCGGCGTAGCTGCGGGGCGGCATTGATCGCGGCGGCGAGCAGTTCGCACTCGCTGATGCCGGCGGCGACCGCGACGAAGACCACCTGGGTCACCGGCCGGAAGGTGCCCGTACCGCGCAGGTGCAGGCTGAACGGCAGGTGGGCGGCGGCGACCCGGGCCAGGTGCCGCTCCACCGCCGGCAACGCGGCCACCGGAATCTCCGTCGGCCCGAGCAGGGTGACGTGCGCCGGCACCGCGTTCGGGTCACCGGCCGCCAGCCGACGCCTTGTCAGCAGGCCGCCCCACGGCTCCGGGATGTCGACCGCGATGCCGATCTGGACACTGTCGCCGACCGCCGGCGCTCCGGTCCCCTGATCCACGCTGCACGCCACCCCTCCGGCCATCGGCCCCTGCCCGCACCGCCGCCCTCGCCCGGGCGGTCACTCACCGCGTACCGGAGGGAAGAACCCCACCCGCTCGTACGCGGTACGCAACGTCGGCGCCGCCACCGCACGGGCCTTCTCCGCGCCGGCGGCGAGGAGCTTGTCCAACTGGGCGGGGTCGTCGAGGTACGAACGGGTGCGCTCCTGGATGGGGCTGACGAACTCCCGGACCACCTCGGCGAGATCCTTCTTCAGGTCCCCGTAGCCCTTACCGTCGTAGGCCGCGACCAGGTCGTCCACGCTGCGACCGCTCAACGCCGAGAAGATGGTGAGCAGGTTGGAGATCCCCGGTTTGGTCGTCTCGTCGAAGACGATCTCCCGGCCGGTGTCGGTCACCGCCGACCGGATCTTCTTCGCCGAACGCGCCGGGTCCTCGAGCAGGTCGACGATGCCGCCCGGCGACGAGGACGACTTCGACATCTTGGCGGTCGGGTCCTGCAGATCGGTGATCTTCGCGGTGGCCTTGACGATGTGCGGCGCCGGGACCGTGAAGGTCCGGCCGAACAGCGAGTTGAACCGCTGCGCCAGGTCCCGGGACAGCTCCAGGTGCTGGCGCTGGTCCTCACCGACCGGTACGGCGTTGGCCTGGTAGAGCAGGATGTCGGCGGCCTGCAGGATCGGGTAGGTGAACAGGCCGACGCTGGACCGCTCGTTGCCCTGCTTCTGCGACTTGTCCTTGAACTGGGTCATCCGGCTGGCCTCGCCGAACCCGGTGAGGCAACCGAGCACCCACGCCAGCTGGGCGTGCTCGGGCACCTGGGACTGCACGAACAGGGTGCAGCGTTCCGGGTCCAGACCGACCGCGAGCAACTGCGCGGCGGCCACCCGGGAACGCTGGTGCAGCACCTTCGGGTCGTGCCCGGCGGTGATGGCGTGCAGGTCGACCACGCAGTAGAACGCGTCGTGCGACTCCTGCAACGCCACCCAGTGCCGCACCGCGCCGAGATAGTTGCCGAGATGGAACGAGTCGGCGGTCGGCTGGATGCCGGAGAAGACGCGGGGGCGGACGGGAACGTCGGACATGCCGGCAATTCTGTCAGCTGGCCCGGCGTACGTCATGACGGGCCGGCGGGTCGGGCCGGGTCGGCGGCCGAGAGCACCTCGCGCCGCTGCTCGGGCAGGCGCGCGGCGGTGACCGCCAGCCGGGCCACCCGTCGACCTTCCAGGGTCAGCACCCGCAGCAGCAAACCACCGCCCGGCGTCCCCGACGATTCGGCAGGGACCGGCACCTCGTCGCCCGGCCCCGGCAGCCGCCCCAGCGCGGCCATCACGAACCCGCCCACCGTCTCGTACGGCCCCGGCGGCAGGGACACACCGGTGCGTTCGGCGAAGTCGGCCAGATTGAGTCGACCGTCCACCATCGCCGGCAGCCCGGTGCACCCGGGCTCGGGGGTGTCCGCGTACTCGTCGTGGATCTCACCGACCAGTTCCTCGATCAGGTCCTCGCAGGTGACGATGCCGGCGGTGCCCCCGTACTCGTCGACCACCACCGCCAGGTGATGCCCCTCCCGTCGCATCTCCGTCAACGCGGCGAGCACCCGTTTGCTGGCCGGCAGCCGCTTGACCTCCCGGGCCAGCTGACCGACCGTGGTCCCCGGTGCCCGGTCCGGGCCGAGCAGCAGGTCACGCAGGTGCACGACGCCGACCACGTCGTCATGGGTGCCGTCCACCACCGGATAGCGGGTGTGCGGACCGGCCCGTACCAGCGGTTCCGCCTCGACGACCGGCAGCGTCGCGGAGAGGAACACCACCTCGGTGCGGGGCATCATCACCTCACGCACCAGGCTGGCACCGGCCACCAGCACGTCGTCGATGATGCGCCGCTCCACGGGATCGAGGACCGTGTTGACGGCGACCAGATCCCGCAGTTCCGCCTCACTTATCCGCTCCCGGCCGGCGGTCGGGCCGGCACCCAGCAGGTCGGTGACGAGCCGCAGGGCACCGTCGGCGGCCCGGACCACGACCCGGGCGACCGCTCGAGCCAACGGACCCGGCTGGCGGCGGTGCAGGTCGTGGCCACGCCGTCGGGGTATGCGCCGACGCGAGGCCCGCATGGGAGTGATGGTAACCAGCCCAGGGCCGTAGGGTGACCACCACGAGGCCGCGACCGTGCCGGCCAGGCGGGAGGAACCGACGTGAAACTGCTCGTCACCGGCGGGGCCGGCTTCATCGGCAGCGTGGTGACCCGGATGCTGCTCGACGCCGGACACGAGGTGGTCGTGCTCGACGATCTGCGCACCGGCCATCGGGCCGCCCTGGCTCCCGACGCCACCCACATCGAGGCCGGCATCCACGACGCGGGCAAGGTACTCACCCCGCAGGCCGGCTTCGACGGCGTACTGCACTTCGCCGCGCTGATCGCCGCCGGTGAGTCGATGGTCGCCCCCGAGCGGTACTGGCACAACAACACCGTCGGCACCCTGGCGCTCATCGACGCGGTGCGGACCGCCGGCGTACCACGGCTGGTGTTCTCCTCGACCGCCGCCGTCTACGGCAACCCCACCGAGCTGCCCATCCCGGAGACCGCCGTCAAGGCACCCACCAACACGTACGGGGCGACGAAGCTCGCCGCCGACATGGCGCTCACCTCCGAGTCGATCGGGCACGGCCTGGCCGCCGTGTCGCTGCGCTACTTCAACGTCGCCGGTGCCCACCTCGACGGTGACGTTGTCCTCGGCGAACGGCACGACCCCGAGACCCACCTCATCCCGATCGCCCTGGAGGTGGCCGCCGGCCGGCGGGACAAGCTGCAACTCTTCGGCGACGACTACCCCACCGTCGACGGCACCTGCGTCCGCGACTACATCCACGTCTCCGACCTGGCCCGGGCCCACCTGCTCGCCCTGGACGCGGCCACCGGCGGCCAGCACCGCATCTACAACCTCGGCAACGGCAACGGCTTCAGCAACCGGCAGGTGGTCGAGGTCGTCCGCGAGGTCACCGGGCACCCGGTGCCGGTCGAGGTGGCACCGCGCCGCGAGGGCGACCCGGCCGAGCTGGTCGCCTCCTCCGCCCTGGCCCGCGCCGAGCTGGGCTGGGAACCGCGCAAGCCCACCCTGCACGACATCGTGGCCGACGCCTGGGCCTTCTACCGGGCACAGGTCCTGGACCGCCGGTGAACAGTCGCTCCGACACGGTGGCCGACCGCGCCACCAGCCGCTTCCAGCACGCGTACGGCCAGGCGCCCGCCGGCCGCTGGGCGGCCCCCGGCCGGGTCAACCTGATCGGTGAGCACACCGACTACAACGACGGGTTCGTGCTGCCGTTCGCGCTGCCGCTGCGTACCGTCGTGGCGGCCACGCCGCAGCCGACCGGCAGCTGGACGGTCTGCTCGGAGCTGACCGGCGAAACGGTCAGCTTCGGCACCGACGAGGTGACCCACCCCGGTCGGGTGACCGGTTGGGCGGCGTACGTGGCCGGGGTGGTGTGGGCGCTGCGGGAGGCCGGCCACGCCGTGCCCGGTGCCCGGCTGGCCGTCGCCTCGGACGTGCCGCTCGGCGCGGGACTCTCCTCCTCCGCCGCGCTGGAGGCCGCCGTGCTCGCCGCCCTCGTCGACCTGGGCGGGCTGGACCTGCCGGCTGAACGACAGCCCCGGCTGGCCCAGCGCGCCGAGAACCGGTACGTCGGCGCGCCCACCGGCATCATGGACCAGTCCGCGGTGATCCGCTGCCGCGCCGGACACGCCCTCTTCCTCGACTGCCGCACCGAGCGGGTCGAACACATCCCGTTCGACCTCGACGGCGCCGACCTCGCGGTGCTGGTGATCGACAGTCGCGCCCCGCACCGGCACGCCGACGGCGAGTACGCGGCCCGCCGCGCCAGCTGCGAGAAGGCGGCCGGCCTGCTCGGCGTACCCGCCCTGCGTGACGTGCCGTCCGCTGGTCTCGACGAGACGCTGGCCCGGCTGCCCGACGACGAGACCCGCCGCCGGGTCCGCCACGTGGTCACCGAGGACCAGCGGGTGCTCGACACCGTCGCGCTGCTGCGCGCCGGGCAGGTCCGGCGGATCGGGCCGCTGCTCACCGCCTCGCACGCCTCCATGCGTGACGACTTCGCCATCACCGTCGCCGAGGTGGACCTCGCGGTCGAGGCCGCGCTGACCGCCGGGGCGCTCGGTGCCCGGATGACCGGTGGCGGCTTCGGCGGCTGCGTGCTGGCCCTGGTCGAGGCGGACCAGTCCGACCGGGTGGGGGCGGCCGTCACCACCGCCTACGCCGACCGTGCCTTCGCTGCCCCCACCGTGACCACCGCCACCCCCGCCCCAGGCGCCACCCGCCTGGACTAACCCCACCCCACCCCGTTGATCAAGAAGTTTCGGTCGGGATCCAGCGCAGTCGCGACCAGAACTTCTTGATCAACCTGGGGTGGGGTGGGGTGGGGTGAGGTGGGGTGGGGTCAGGGGGTTTCGACGATCATGCCGGCACCGACCGTACGGTTGGTGGCCTCGTCGATGATGATGAAACCGCCGGTGGTGCGATTGCGGCGGTACTCGTCGGCCAGCAGCGGGATGGTGGTCCGCAGCCGGACCCGACCGATCTCGTTGAGCCGCAGCTCGGTCGCCGACTCGTCGCGATGCAGGGAGTTGATGTCGAGGCGGTAGTGCAGACCCCGGACGATGGCCCGCGCCGCACGGGTCGTGTGCTTGATCGAGTACTTGCCGCCGACCTGCAACGGACGGGTCTCGTCCATCCAGCAGATCATCGCCTCGATGTCCTGGGCCACCGCCGGCGCGTTGTTCGGCCGGCAGATCATGTCACCACGCGAGATGTCGATCTCGTTCTCCAGGCGTACCGTCACCGACATCGGCGGAAACGCCTCCGCGACCGGCCCGTCGGCGGTCTCCACCGCGGCGATCCGGCTGGTGAAGCCCGAGGGCAGCACCATCACCTCGTCACCCGGCTTGAGCACCCCCGAGGCCACCTGGCCGGCGTAGCCCCGGTAGTCGGTCACCGTGGTCGACTGGGGACGGATCACGTACTGCACCGGGAAGCGGACGTCGACCAGGTTACGGTCGCTGGCGATGTGCACCCGCTCCAGGTGGTGCAGCAGCGCCGGGCCCTCGTACCAGGGCATGTTCTCCGAACGGCTGACGATGTTGTCGCCCCGCAACGCGGAGATCGGCACCACCGTCAGATCCGGCACGTCCAGCTTCGCGGCGAACGCGGTGAACTCGTCGGCGATCCGCTCGAAGACCTCCTGCGAGAAGTCGACCAGATCCATCTTGTTGACGCAGAGCACCAGGTGCGGCACCCGCAACAGCGAGCAGAGGAAGGCATGCCGGCGGGACTGCTCGACCAGACCCTTGCGGGCGTCCACCAGGATCAGCGCCAGGTCAGCGGTGGAGGCACCGGTGACCATGTTCCGGGTGTACTGGATGTGCCCGGGGGTGTCGGCGATGATGAACTTGCGCCGAGGCGTGGCGAAGTAGCGGTACGCCACGTCGATCGTGATGCCCTGCTCCCGCTCCGCCCGCAACCCGTCGGTGAGCAGCGCCAGGTTCGTGTACTCGTCACCGCGGGCCGCGCTGACCGCCTCCACCGCCGCCAACTGGTCGGTGAACAGCGACTTCGTGTCGTAGAGCAGCCGACCGATCAGGGTCGACTTGCCGTCGTCGACACTCCCGGCCGTGGCGAAACGCAACAGGTCCATCGGCCGGCCCTCGGCGACCGCACTGGTCGCCAGAGTCTCGGTGCTCATCAGAAGTAGCCCTCCCGCTTGCGGTCCTCCATCGCGGCCTCGCTGACCCGGTCGTCACCCCGGGTCGCGCCCCGCTCGGTGATCCGGGTCGCGGCGACCTCGTCGATGACCTTCTCGACCGTGTCCGCGTCGGAACGCACCGCCGCCGTGCAGGAGGCGTCGCCGACCGTGCGGTACCGCACCCGGGCCTTGAACCGCTCCTCACCGGCCCGCGCCGGCAGGAACTCGTTCACCGCGTAGAGCATCCCGTCCCGCTCGACCACCTCACGGTCGTGCGCGTAGTAGATCGACGGCAGCTCGATCCGCTCCCGGGCGATGTAGTGCCACACGTCCAACTCGGTCCAGTTGGACAGCGGGAACACCCGGATCGACTCGCCCGGATGATGCCGACCGTTGTAGAGCGCCCACAACTCCGGCCGCTGGTTCTTCGGATCCCACTGGCCGAACTCGTCCCGGAAGCTGAACATCCGTTCCTTCGCCCGAGCCTTCTCCTCGTCCCGCCGCGCCCCGCCGAAAAGGGCGTTGAAACGGTGCTTCTCCACCGCCTCCAGCAGCACCGGCGTCTGGATCCGGTTACGCGTGCCGTCCGCCGGCTCCCGGACCAGACCGCTGGCCAGCGCCTCCGGCACGCTGGCCACCACCAGCTGCAGGCCCAGCTCGGCCACCCGCCGGTCGCGGTAGTCGAGCACCTCCGGGAAGTTGTGACCCGTGTCGACGTGCATCACCGGGAACGGAATGTGACCCGGTGCGAACGCCTTCTGCGCCAGCCGGAGCATGACGATCGAGTCCTTGCCACCGGAGAACAGCAGCACCGGCCGCTCCAACTCGGCGACCACCTCGCGCATCACGAAGATGCTCTCCGCCTCCAGCGCGTCGAGATGGGTGACCTGGTAGGCAGCACTGGTCATGACACCGGCTCGATTCGCTCGGTCATCCGCTTTCCAGACCTTTCCGGTCGGGGATGTCAGGAAGTAGCGACAGGCTACCCGCAATGCCGCTGCAACGCCGCAAGTAACCGGCTGGCGAGATCCTTACGGCACACCAACAGGTCCGGCAGGCGCGGATCCGCCTCGTTGTATTTCAGCGCAGAACCATCGATCCGGGAAGCGTGCAGTCCGGTGGCCGTCGCCACAGCCACCGGCGCCGCCGAGTCCCACTCGTACTGCCCGCCGGCGTGGATGTACGCGTCCACCTCACCGGTGATCACCGCGGCGATCTTCGCCCCGGCCGAACCCATCGGCACCAACTGCGCCCCGACCTCCTCAGCGAGATCGGTCAGGAACACCGGCGGCCGGCTGCGACTCGCCGCCAACCGCAACCGCCCCGCGCCACCCACCGTCGCCGCCTCCGGCGTCATCGGCGGATAGGCCGGCGGCAGGTCCGTGCCCAGCACCCGGTGCTGCGCCGGCAGCCCGACCGCACCGGCGACCAGACCGTGCGACGTGGCCGCGTTACGCGCCCAGAGCGCGACATGCACCGCCCAGTCCGCGCGCCCCTCCTCGCTGAACTCCCGGGTGCCGTCCAACGGGTCGATGATCCAGACCCGGTCGGCGGTCAACCGCGACACCGCACCGGCGTTGACCTCGGCCGCCCACGCCAGCCGGGAACCCTCGTCCTCCTCGGAGAGCACCGCGTCGCCCGGGCGCCACCTCGCCAGCTCGGTACGGATCAGGTCGTGCGAGACCTTGTCCCCCGCCGACTTCAACGCACCGGCATCGGCGAACCCCATCTCCGCCCGCAGGCCCAGCAGCGCCTGCCCGGCCCGATCCGCCAGCCACCGCGCGAACGCCCCGTCGATCATCGGTGGACCGCTCATGCTTCCGCTCCCGTCACCACGATCCGCGTACGCCGAGCGGCCGGCCCCGCCCCGACCGCCGAAACCCGCACACTACCGGGCCACCGGCGAACCCGACCGCCACAGCCCGCCCCCGACGGGTGTGTCGACGTCACCAGCAGAACCGAGGCGAAGGTCAAACGGGGGCACTTCGGCGCCCGCGCTACACCCCGTGGTAGAGGTTCTGGGTCGGCTCCACACCCCGGCTGACCACGGATTCCACCACGTCCGCGGCCCGATCCACCAGGAAGTCCAACTCCTTGCGCTCCACCGTGCCGAAATCCGACAGCACATAGTCCGCCGGATCCTGCCGCCCCGGCGGTCGACCGATCCCGAACCGCACCCGCACATAGTCCTTCGTGCCGAACGACTTCGACATCGACCGCAGGCCGTTGTGCCCGCCCTCGCCGCCGCCGCACTTGACCCGCACCTGGCCGTAGCCGATGTCCAGCTCGTCGTGCACCGCGATCACCCGCCCCGGCGGCACCTTGTAGAACTGCGCCAGGCTCACCACCGGCCCACCGGACAAGTTCATGTAGGTCAGCGGCTTGGCCAACACCAGCTTCGGCCCGCCCAACCCCAGCCGACCCTCCGCGACCTCCGCCACCGCCCGCCGGTGCCGGCCGAACTTCGCACCCAGCCGACCAGCCAACAGGTCGGCGACCATGAACCCGACGTTGTGCCGGTTGCCCGCGTACTCCCGGCCCGGGTTACCCAGACCCACCACGAGCCACGGCCCGGTCTCGTCCGTCACCGCCCGCCCCTCCCGCTCGTACCGGCGGTCAACCACCACCCGCGCCGCCGATCATCCGATACGCCGACAGGCGCCCCCGAAGAACCGGGGACGCCTGTCGCAAAACTGCGAGACTGTCAGGCCTCGGTACGACCCTCGGCGCCCGCCTCGCCCTCGGCGGCCGGCGCCTCGGCAGCGCCCTCGGTGACCTCGCCGACCTCGGCCTCGGCCTCCTCGGTGGCCTCCTCGACCTCGGGCAGCGTCGACTCCAACTGCTCGGCGGTCGGCGCGGCGGTGATCGAAGCGATCAGCATCTCCGGGTCGGCGGCCAGCTCCACACCCGCCGGCAGCGCCACGTCAGCGGCGGTGATCTGGGAACCCGGCTCGGCGCCCTCGATCGAAGCCTCCAGGTGATCCGGCACCTTCGTCGCGTCGGCGGTCACCGAGAGGGTGTCGTGGTCGTGCACGATCAGCGTGTCGCGCCCGGCCTCACCCGTGAGCTGGACCGGGACGTCCACGGTGACCTTCTCGCCCCGCCGCACCAGCAGCAGGTCGACGTGCTCGAAGGTGTCCTTGATCGGATCCCGCTGGATCGCCTTCGGCAGCGCCAGCGCCTGCGTGCCGTCGCTGATGTCGAGCGCGAGGAGCTGGTTGGCCCCACCGTTACGGATGGCGGCCGCGAACTCGCGGGCCGGCAGCGCGATGTGCTTGGGCTTCTCGCCATGGCCGTACAGCACGGCGGGCACCTTGCCGGCCCGGCGGGTACGACGGGCACCACCCTTGCCGAACTCGGTGCGGGGCTCGGCGCTGATCTTTACCTCGGACACGGGGAAACTCCTGATGCTTCGCTGCGGCAGCTTGTCGTCTGGCGGTGCTGGGCGGGGGGCTCGCAGGGGCTCATGCGTCAGAAGACTGCCCGGAGCACCGCGTCGATCACGGTGCCTCCGTGCGGCGCTTCTCAGCGGCCCGCAGGGCACCCTCGCCGTGGCAACCGGACCAGTCTACCCGAGCGATTTCCCGGGTTTCCGGCAGTCCCCGTACCCGGCCGGACACCCCGCCCAGCCGACTCAGTCCCGCACCGCGCTCAGCTCAGCCCGCCGAAGAGGGTGGTCACCGAACCGTCGTCGAAGACCTCGCGGATGGCCCGGGCCAGCAGCGGCGCGATCGACAGCACGGTGAGCTTGTCCAGCTGCTTCTCGGGCGGCAACGGGAGCGTGTTGGTCACCACGACCTCGCTGATCGGGCTGTTCTTCAACCGCTCCGTCGCCGGATCGGACAGCAACGCGTGGGTGGACGCCACGATCACGTCCGCCGCCCCCGACTCCTTCAGGATGTCCGCCGCGCGACAGATCGTGCCACCCGTGTCGATCATGTCGTCGACGATCAGGCAGACCCGACCCTCGACCTCACCGACGACCCGGTTCGCCACCACCTGGTTCGGCTTCATCGGATCCCGGGTCTTGTGGATGAAGGCCAGCGGGCAACCACCCAGTCGGTCCGTCCACCGCTCGGCCACCCGTACCCGGCCCGAGTCCGGCGCGACCACGGTCATCGGACGGCCCGCGTACTTGCGCTCCACGTACTCGGCCAGGATGTCCATCGCGAAGAGGTGGTCCACCGGGCCGTCGAAAAAGCCCTGGATCTGCGCGGTGTGCAGGTCCACGGTGAGGATGCGGTTCGCCCCGGCGGTCTTCAGCAGGTCGGCGACCAACCGCGCGGAGATCGGCTCCCGGCCGCGGTGCTTCTTGTCCTGCCGGGAGTACGGATAGAACGGCAGGACGACCGTGATCCGCTTGGCCGAACCACGCTTCAGCGCGTCGACCATGATCAGAGTCTCCATGACCCAGGTGTTCACCCCGTGCGTGACCGACTGCACCACGAAGGCGTCCGAGCCACGTACCGAGTCCTTGAATCGTACGAAGATCTCGCCGTTGGCGAACTCGTACGCGTCGGCCGGTGTCGGCGCGACGCCGAGCACCTCACCGATCTCCTTGGCCAACTCCGGAAAACCACGCCCGGAGAAGAGCATCAGGCTCTTGCGGTTTTCGGCGACGATGCTGCCCATGGGCCCGTCTGCTCCCGTATTCGGTCGGCGGTACCCGGCCTGCGGTGGTGGTCGGCCGGGGACTATTCGGTTGCAGTATCTCCCGGCTCGGGCGTACCGCCCACCGACTCGGCACCGCCGTGGATTGGCTCACCTTCGCTTGCCGACGACGGGACGGCCGGAGCACCCTGCGTACCGCCCAGGGCACGCTCGGCCGCCTCGGCGGCGGCGGTACCCGCCCGACGCTTGAGTACCCAGCCCTCGATGTTGCGCTGCCGGGCCCGAGCCACACCCATCGCACCCGCCGGCACATCTTCGATGATCACCGAACCGGCGGCGGTGTACGCCCCGTCACCCACCTCGACCGGCGCGACGAACATGTTGTCCGCGCCCGTCCGGGCATGACTGCCGATCACCGTGCGGTGCTTGCGCACACCGTCGTAGTTCACGAACACCGACGCCGCACCGATGTTGCTCTGCTCGCCGATCGTGGCGTCACCCACGTACGTCAGGTGCGGCACCTTCGAGCCGGCGCCGATCTCCGAGTTCTTCACCTCGACGAACGTGCCGACCTTCGCCCGCTCCGCCAGCCGAGCGTCCGGCCGCAGGTACGCGTACGGCCCGACGCTGGCGCTCGGCCCCACCTCGGCGCCGACCGCGTGGCTGCGCACCACCGTCGCGCCGGGACCCACCACCGTGTCGATCAACGTCACGTCCGGCCCGACCACCGCGTCGGCGCCCACCACCGAACCGCCCCGCAACTGGGTGTTCTGATCCACCACCGCGTCCCGGTCCAGGGCCACGGTGACGTCGATCCAGGTGGTCTCGGGGTCGAGCAGGCTGACGCCGGCCCGCATCCACCGCTCGTTGATCCGGTCACGCAGCAGCCGGCGCAACGCCGCCAGCTCCACCCGGTCGTTGCAGCCGAGCGTCTCGGTGTGGTCGACGGCCAGGTGCACCCCCACCGGCTCGCCGGCGGCCACCAGCATCTTGAAGACGTCGGTGAGGTACTCCTCGCCCTGGTCGTTGTCGGTCGACAGCTTGCCGAGCACGTCCCGCAGCCGAGCCGCGTCGAACGCGTAGATGCCGGCGTTGATCTCCCGAAGCGCCAGCTGGGCGGCGGTCGCGTCACGCTGCTCGACGATCTGCTCCAGCCGGCCCGTGGCGTCCCGCACGATGCGTCCGAGCCCGGTCGGGTCCGGCACCTCCGCCGCGAGCACGGTCGCCGCGGCGCCCTCGCCCTCGTGCGCCGCCACCAGCTCACCGACCGTCTCCGGCCGCAGCAACGGCACGTCGCCGTTGAGCACCACCACCGTGCCGGTGACCTCCGGGGCGGCCTCCAGCGCGATCCGCACCGCGTGCCCGGTGCCGAGCTGTTCGGCCTGGTGAACCGCGGTGGCCTCGGGAGCGATCCCGGTCAGGTGGGCGCGAACCTGGTCGGCACCGTGCCCCACCACCACCAGGGTGCGCGCCGCACCCAGCGGGTCGGCCGCGTTGAGCACGTGGCCCACCAGCGTCCGGCCGAGCAGCGGGTGCAGGACCTTGGGCAACGAGGACTTCATCCGCTTGCCCTCACCGGCGGCGAGCACGACGACGGTACGGGTGTGGGGCTCGGGCACGACGTGGCTCCCGTCGGAACGCGGACAGTCTCGCGGCCATGCTAACCAGACATTCCGACCTGCTCGGCACGGGTACGAGGATCGGCAGTTGAGGCGATTGCTGGGGTGCCTGGATTCGAACCAGGAGCTCAAGGCTCCAAAGGCCTGCGGGTTGCCGTTACCCCACACCCCATTGACATGTCAAGCCGACAGGTCACATCAACCCACGCACACGCGTTCAGCCGCGGACCGGAACAGCTCGGCGATCATACCCTCTATTCGCCAGTAGAGCTCACGGCTACGCGACACGTTGATCACTAGACAGCCTCGGTACTGGTCGCCGGTGTTCCGACGGACGGTGGCGGGATTGTGCTTCTTCAGCGTTGCCTGGCGGAAGCGCTCGCGTGGTACGCCGAGTTCGGCCGCCCACCACTCGGCCGCCGCGTCCGGATCAGCGGTTTCGTGGATGCTCACCCGGTAGGTCGGCACGGCGGGGTCGACGCCGCAGACTTCGAGGAAGCGTAGGAAGAGGGCGAGCAGGCCAGGGTCGCTGTTGATGAACTGCACGTGGTCATCACGACGCCACGGCTTCGACTTGGTGCCCTCGCACCAGTAGATCGCCGCACCGACGATGAGCAGATCACGCTCATCGAGCTGACCGACCATCTTGGCGGCGACCGCGTGCGCCTTCGCCCGAGCCTCGTCCCGCGCCCGGCGGTGGTCCGCCCACCGCGCGTCGGCCATCGTCTTCGCGTGGGCACGCCGACGCTCCCGCTCCTCCTCGGGGTCGCGCTCCAGCGGAATGTGCCGCACCCAGAGGTACGCCGTCGACCGGCTCACGCCGAGCCGTCGCGCGATCTCCGGCACCGGATGTCCCGTCGAGCGCAGCGCCACCGCCTCGGCGCGCAGGTCGTCCTTTGCCCGGGGGCGTCTGGTCCGGTCCGGCGCGGGGACGCCCCGCAGCAGCTCATGGATCCGGTTCCGGCCGAGGCCCGTACGAGCGCGGATCTCGCGCACCGAGAGCTGCTCCTCGGTACGCAACCGGCGCACCTCGGTGGCGTCGAAAGCGGTCATGCGGTGCAGGTTAGAACGAGCGTACGACACGTCGGGCATCCATTCGCATCGCTGTCCGATGCGATCTACCGGACCCTTAAGTTACGGTGACGTAGGCGTAGATTCGCGAACCGACCGTCCCCTGCGAGGTGCCATGTCCGCCACCGTGCTCGATCCGCAACCGGCCACTCCCAAGCCACTCACCCAGGGCACCCAGTCACGCGGCATCCTGATCGCGCTCTGGTCCTTCGTGGTGATCCCGTTCGCGGCGCTGATCGCCGCCGTGCCGGTGGCCTGGGGGGGCTGGCTCAGCTGGGTCGACGTGGGCATCGCCGCCTTCTGGTACGTGCTGTCGGGCCTGGGCATCACGGTCGGCTACCACCGTTACTTCACGCACGGATCGTTCAAGGCCAAGCGGTGGTTGCGCATCGCGATGGCGGCCTCGGGCTCCCTCGCCGTGCAGGGCGAGATCATCCAGTGGGTGGCCGATCACCGGCGGCACCACGCCTTCTCCGATCTGGAAGGGGACCCGCACTCGCCGTGGCGGTTCGGGGCCACCCTGCGTGGCCTGACCAAAGGGCTGTTCCATGCGCACATCGGCTGGTTGTTCGGCCGGGAACTGTCCAACCGGGAGCGCTTCGCGCCGGACCTGCTGGCCGACCGGGACATCCGGCGGATGGACCGGCTCTTCCCGGTGCTGGTGATCGTCTCGGTGCTCGGGCCGGCGCTCATGGGCTGGCTGTTGACGTGGTCCTGGCAGGGCGCGTTGAGCGCACTGTTCTGGGCGGGACTGGTCCGCATCTCGTTGCTGCACCACGTCACCTGGTCGATCAACTCGGTGTGCCACGTGTACGGGGAGCGGCCGTTCATGATGCGTCACGGCGACCGGGCGGCGAACTTCTGGCCCCTGGCGTTGCTGTCCTTCGGCGAGAGCTGGCACAACCTGCACCACGCCGATCCGACGAGTGCCCGGCACGGGGTGCTGCGGGGGCAGATCGACATCTCGGCCCGGGTGATCTGGCTGTTCGAGAGGCTCGGCGCGGCGTGGGACGTGCGCTGGCCGAGGCCGGAACGGATCGCGGCGAAGCTGGCCAAGCCGGCAGCCCCGCGGTAACCGGGCGGCCAACCCGCAAGTTACCTGGCAGTATGTTCGGGTGACCGGGCGGAAGACAGGCAGCATCCCACGACAGGGCGTCACCGAGCGCCAGCGAGGTGACGAGATGGCCGAGACTCCCCACGAGGAGGGTGGCAGGCGACGGCGCGTGGTGCCGGCGCCGGGCAAGCCGCCGGCCCGGGTACGCATGTCCGCCGCTCAGCGTCGCGAGCAGTTGATCTCGATCGGTCGGCAGATCTTCGCCGAGCGCGGTTTCGACGCCACCTCGATCGAAGAGGTCGCGTCGCGGGCGAAGGTTTCCAAGCCGGTGGTCTACGAGCACTTCGGCGGCAAGGAGGGGCTCTACGCGGTGGTGGTGGACCGGGAGGTCCGGTCCCTGCTGGATCGGATCACCACGGCGTTGACCGCGGGTCATCCACGGGAGCTGCTGGAACAGGCCGCCCTGGCGCTGCTCGGCTACATCGAGGAGGAGACCAGCGGGTTCCGGGTGCTGGTGCGGGAGTCGCCGGTGCTCTCGGCGACCGGCAACTTCAGCAGCGTGATGAACGACGTGGCGCACCAGGTGGAGCACATCCTCGGCGCGGAGTTCTCCAGCCGAGGTTACGACCCGAAGTTGGCCGAGTTGTACGCGCAGGCGCTGGTGGGCATGGTCGCGTTGACCGGCCGCTGGTGGCTGGAGGTGCGTAAGCCGCGTAAGGAGACGGTCGCCGCGCACCTGGTGAACCTCTCCTGGAACGGGTTGTCGCACCTGGAGGCCAAGCCGGGGCTGATCACCGCAGGCGGACGCTGAGTGGTTCAGCGCCGGTGGATCTCGGCGACGGGGTGGTTCCGGCGGCTTCGCTCGGCCTCGGCGTCCTCGTGCGGACCGACTTTGTCGTAGAGGCCGGTGCCGAGCAGGATCAGGCCGAAGAGCATTGAGACGATCACCGTGGACATGGAGAAGTTCAGGAAGTTGGCCTCGGTCTGCAGCACCGACATCATCAGGATGCTGGTGACCAGGAAGACCGCTCCGGCGGTGAGGTTCATGTAGTGGCCGAGGTTGGTGCGCCGGGACGCGCCGATGATGAGCACGATCCCGAAGGCAATGGAGACCAGCGAGAAGGCCAGGTTGGTGCGGAGGCCGAGAGCCCAGTTGCCGTTCCGGCCGAACAACGGGTCACCCCAGGTGAGGGCGGTCCCCCAGACGCCGAAGATCAGGATGTAGAGCCCGACCAGACCGGACAGCGCCCGGTAGAACGGCCGCGCCGGGTGGTTCACCGGAAAGTGCGGCATCGGCTCCTCCACGCAAAGCGGGACAACAACGACATTGTCCCCCGACCACGTGGTTCACGTCCCCCGAACGCCAATCCAGCAGCAGCAAACCGCCGCGAGGCTGGCCGAGGCGCAACCAGCCTCTAGATCCCCGCCCCCGGCCGGGCGCTCCGGCGGATGCGCAACCCCGACAGGTTTTCGCCGGAGCCCGACCCGCGCAGGGATCAAGCCTGACCGCCCGGAGCGGGTCGGGCTCCCACCTTCCACGTCCATGCAACGTTCGTCT
>NZ_JBAGKI010000024.1:0-79930 GCF_036689795.1 Micromonospora palythoicola
CTGCTCGGCCTGCCGCCGGGGCTGTACGCGACCGGTCTGGACCTGGTCCGCTTCTGGCAGGGCTGAGCCCGACCCAGGGGAGGCGTCCGCCCGGCCGGCGTGTGGTACGCCGGCCGGGCGGGACGGGTCAGGGCCGCTCGGCCGGCGACTCGGTGCGCGCCGGGTCCCGCTCGGTCACCGGCTCGACGATCTCGTCGATCGCCTTGAGCAGGCCGGCGTCGAGCTTGACACCGGCCGCCTTGACGTTGTCGTGCACCTGCTCGGGGCGCGAGGCGCCGATGATGGCCGACGACACGTTGGGGTTCTGCAGCACCCAGGCGATGGCCAGCTGGGGCATGGTCAGCCCGGCCTGGTCGGCCAGCGGCTTGAGCTGCTGCACCCGGGTCAGCACGTCGTCGGTCAGCCACTTGGCGATGAAGCCGGCACCGGACTTCTCGTCGGTGGCCCGGGAACCGGCCGGCGGCGGCTGGCCGGGCAGGTACTTGCCGGAGAGCACCCCCTGGGCCATCGGCGACCAGACGATCTGCCCGAGGCCCAGCTCCTCGCTGGTGGGGATGACCTCGCTCTCGATGACCCGCCAGAGCATCGAGTACTGCGGCTGGCTGGACACCAGCGGGATGCGCAGCTCGCGGGCGAGGCCGTGCGCCTCGCGGATCTGCGACGCCTTCCACTCGGAGACGCCGATGTAGTGCGCCTTGCCGGAGTGCACGACGTCGGCGAAGGCCTCCATCGTCTCCTCCAGCGGGGTGCTGTAGTCGTACCGGTGGGCCTGGTAGAGGTCCACGTAGTCGGTACGCAGCCGACGCAGCGATCCGTTGATCGACTCCATGATGTGCTTCCGGGACAGGCCCCGGTCGTTGCGACCCGGCCCGGTGGGCCAGTACACCTTGGTGAAGATCTCCAGACCCTCGCGTCGCTCCTGCTGGAGCGCCCGGCCGAGGACGTCCTCGGCGCGGGTGCCGGCGTAGACGTCGGCGGTGTCGAAGGTGGTGATGCCGGCGTCGAGGGCGGCTCGCACGCAGGCGAACGCCGCTTCCTCCTCGACCTGCGAACCGTGGGTGATCCAGTTGCCGTACGAGATCTCACTGACCATGAGGCCGGAGCGGCCCAGGTGTCGGAATTCCATGCTCTGACCCTAGCCCGCCCTGGTGGACCCGGCAGGCGACGGTGATCAGTCGGGGTCGGACAGCAGGGCGTGGCGCAGGCTGCGGCCGAGCCAGCGGCGGAAGGTCTCCTCGCGCCACCCGCGTTCCAGCACCAGCGCGCCGTAGTGCGCCGGGTCGTTGTAGAACCACACCTCGTCGATGGCGGTCTCGACGTCGGAACCCTGGCGCAACCGCGCGTCCAGGGCGCCCATCCGCTCGACCACCATCGTCGCGCCGAGCCGGCGGTTGCGCAGCAGCGTCCGCCAGACCTCGGCCACCTCGGGGCTGCCGTCGGCGGCCCGCCGGACGGTCTCGAACACCCGGGTGGTCCGCGCGCCGATCAGGGTGCAGACCCCGGCGTACGCGTCGAGTACCGCACCACCGGTGGTGGCCTCCCACACCGGCCGGTACCAGGGGCGTTGTGCCACCGGCACCGGCTCGTCGTCGCCGGCGAGCGCCTCGTCGAGCACCTGTCGCAGCAGCGCCGCCTTGGAGCCGAACGCGGCGAACACGGTGGGTCGGGCCACCCCGGCCGCGGCTGCCACGTCGGCCAGCGAGGTGGCCGTGTAGCCGCGGGCGACGAAGAGTTCGGTCGCCGCCGCGACCACGGCCTGTCGGGTACGACGGGCGTTCTCCTCGCGGATCCGGGACCGGTACGGCCTGGTCGGTTTTCCGTCCTTGACTTCATCCATGGCGTCGTCATACTAGCAATGTATTCACTAGACTCCCAGCTATCGAATAGCGGCTGACTATCCAATAGCTGACTGTCCAGCGAAGTTCGTCGTCACCGGGGAGGCACCCATGTCCGTCCATCCGTTCGTACGTCGGCCCGACGAGGGGGAGGCGTACTGGTTCCTGGGCAACCTGGTCACCGTCAAGGCCGCCGGCGCGCAGACCGGCGGTCGGCTCACCGCTGCCGAGTTCGTCAACCCGCCCGGTTTCGCCCCGCCACTGCACCGGCACCAGGTCGAGGACGAGATGTTCTACCTGCTGTCCGGCACCGCCACCTTCTACTGCGACGACGCGGTGCTGACCGCCGCACCCGGCGACTTCGTGCTGCTACCGGCGGGCCTGCCGCACACCTTCGTGGTCGGTCCGGACGAGCCGCTGCGGGTGCTGCAACTGACCACCCCCGCCGGCTTCGAGGAGTACGTCGCCGAGGTCGGGGTGCCGGCGGCGGAGCGTCGGCTGCCGGACCCGGCACCGGTCGACCCGGCCGCGCTCGGGCACGCCTCCGCGCGGCACGGGATCGAACTGCTGGGCCCACCACCCGGCCACCAGCCGACGGGCCCGACCCACCGGCCAGTACCGTGACCGCCCCCGGCGCACGTTCGGACGGGTCGAGGCCCGGTAGCGCCGGTGACGGCGCGCGGCGCCGGAGGATCGTCCTCGGCATTCCCGGCTAC
Organism: Micromonospora palythoicola; assembly: GCF_036689795.1. Taxonomy (NCBI): domain Bacteria; kingdom Bacillati; phylum Actinomycetota; class Actinomycetes; order Micromonosporales; family Micromonosporaceae; genus Micromonospora; species Micromonospora palythoicola. The sequence goes on from NZ_JBAGKI010000024.1 coordinate 2,552, forward strand.
GAGCGCACTCCCGGCACCGGCGCCGGCACGCACCACCGGTGCGTGCCGGGCCCTCGCACCGGACGCCGCCACCCGTGCCGGGTGGGACCCAAGACCGGGCAGGCCCGGACGCGGCCGGTGGCGCCGGCCTGATCCCGCGCCGGAAGGCGACCGCCGGGTGGCCGTGCGGCGACAGGCGGTCGGGTCGCCGGCCTCAGAGCACCGGGTTGGCGTCGGCGAGCAGTCCGTCGATCTCGGCCACCACCGCGCCCGGGTGGTGGAACATCGGGTCGATCAACGACTCGCCACGCCGGTCCAGGGCACCCCAGTTCCCGGCGCTGTTGGTGGCCAGGAAGGCGACCGGGTGGATCAGCAACGCCGGATGCGCCGGCGCGACGATCACCTGGCCGCTCCGGTCCACCACGCCCTTGCGGCCCGCCAGGTCCACCACGGCCAGCCCCTCCTCGGTGAAGCCGTCGACGTGGTGGCCGTCGGCCAGGGTGGTGTGGAAGCCGTGGTAGCGGGTCGGCACCACGATCCGGCCGGTGCGGTCGACGGCGCCCCAGCCCTCCCGGCGGACCACCGCCACACCCTTGTGGAAGGGCCGCACGTCGGCGAAGCCCGGCGGCACCGCCACCGCGCCGGTGGCGTCGACGGCGTGCCAACCGCTCTCGTCGCGCACCACCCAGGCCAGGCCGTCGGAGAACGGCCGAGCCGCCAGGTAGGTCGGTTCGAGTACCGTCTCGCCGGCCAGGTCGATCAACGACCAGCGGTCGGTCCGCGGTCCGCGTACCCAGGCCAGACCGTCCCGGAACGGCTGCGCCTCCGCGTACCGGGCGGGCACCACCATGTCGCCCTCGGCGTCCGCGTAGCCCCACAGGCCCTGGCCGCCGTCGCGCGCCGGCACCGGAGTGCGGTCGCGCTCCAACACCTCGTCCCAACTGCGCGGGTACGGCCCGAAGCCGCTCTCCTCGGCTCGGCTGGCGACCGCGTCGAGGCCGGTCCGGACCCGGTCCAGCAACTCGGCGTCCTGCTCGCCGCGCAGGTCGAGAGCTCGCTCGAAGTGATGGCAGGCCTCGATCAGCCGGCCCTGGTCGTAGCAGCAGCGGGCGGCGTGCTCGTGCAGCGCGGCGCGGAGCCGGTCGGGTAGCTCGATCGAGTTGGCCTCCGCGAACAGCCGGTCGGCCTCGGCGAATTCGCCCCGCCAGCGCAGGATGTGGGCCAGCCGGGCCTGGGCGAGCGCGGCCCGGCGCAACTCACCGGTCGCCTCGGCGTAGGTCAGCGCCATCCGGCCGTCGGCCAGCGCGTCGTCCAGGTCGTTGAGGACCCGCGAGGCGACCGCGCGCAGGCTCAGCAGCCGGGCGCGGGACCGGTTGTCCAGCGCCGAGGCGAGTTTCTCGGTGAGCCGCTCCCGGACCTCGCGCAGCTCCTCCGGGTCGTCGACGGTCTCCCGCAGAGTCACCGGATCGAGACGCCAGCGGAAGTGGGCCAGCACCTGCTCGGGATCGGCCGGTGGTTCCGGTGCCGGCTCGTCGTCGGTCGCGTCCGCAACGTCCGGATCGTCGGCGGCCGGGAGCCCCGAGTCGGCCGAGGGGTCGGGCATCGCGTCGACCGGGCCGCTGCCATTGCCGACGTCACCCAGGGCGGTGCCGGCAGCACTCTCGGCGGCCTCGCCGGGGCGCCGGGTGTCACCGCCCGCCGCGCCGGTGGGCCCGGTGGGGTACCCGAGCTGAGCCGGGTCGTCCGCCGGCCGGGGGTCACCGGTCGGTGGGGGAGCCGGCGGCGTCGACACCGGCACGGCCGAGACCGGCGCACCGAGGTCGGTTCCGCCGGGAGCCCAGGAGTCCGGCGGTGCCGATACGGGCACGGCCGAGACCGGCGCACCGAGGTCGGGTCCGCCGGGAGCCCAGGAGTCCGGCGGTGCCGACACGGGTGGTGCCGTGGTCGGCGGTGTCCCGGCAGCCGGCGTGGGGACCGGTGGCTGCGAGACGGCGGGCGCCGGGAGCGGCGGCTGCGGCACCGGCGGTGGCGACGCGGGAGGTGCCGAGACCGGGGGCGGCGGGGTCGCCGGTGCCGGTGGTGTGACAGCCGGGCGATCGGGTGCTGGTGGTGCGGACGGTGCCGGGCTCGGAGGGGCCGAGACCGGCGGCGCGGCGGCCGCGACGTCGGGCGGTGCGAGGTCGGGTGGCGCCGGCCGGTCCGGCGCGGCGTAGCCGGGTGGTGCCGACACGGGTTCGGCGAGCGGCTCGGGGCCGGGTGGTGCGGGCGCCCCCCGTGGCGGTGCGGCGGTGGGCGGGGCCTGCGCCGCTGCGGGCGGCTCGGTGGTGGGCCCGAACCAGCTCTGTGGACCATCGGCGGGGGGACGGGCGGGTCCGGGCGCGGAGGGCTGGGGCGCTGGCGGAACGTACCGGGTGGGTTGGCGGGCCGGCGGTGCGGTCGGCATTCCCGGGTCGCTGCCGGCGAGATCGGGTCCTATCTCCGGCGGCGGTCCCACCGGTGCCGGATCGGCGACAGCCCCGGGCATCCGCCCCGACGCCACGGGCACCGACGGGTGGGTGGGTGGTGCGGAGACCGGCCGGTGGGCCGGTGGTGCGGGCACGGGCGGCTGGGTGGGTGGTGCGGAGACCGGTCGGTGGGTGGGTGGTGCGGAGACCGGTCGGTGGGTCGGTGGCGGAGCGACGGGTGGTGCGGCGGCCACCGAGGGTGCCGGTGTCGGTGGTGGCGAGGCGACGACCGGCTGATCGTGCAGGGGAGCGGGACGTACCTGGTGCTCGTGCAACGGCGCGGGACGTACCTCGTGCTGGTGCAGCGGTGCCGGTCGGACGGCGTCCCCCGTCGGTGCCCGGTCGGCAGCGGAGGCGGCCGCCGGCCGTTCCCGGTCCTGGCCGGGAAGGTCGGTCCGGTTGCGGTCGGGGCGGCCGACCGGTGCCCGGTCTGGACCTGGCGGCTTCAGGTCTTCGGCCGGCGCGGCAGGGCGATGGTGTGGCGCGGGGTCGACCCCCGGCTGAAGGTGCTGCGGAGCGGGGGAGACGGGCCGGGCCCGGCCGGCTGCGGGTGAGACGGGGCGGTCCCGCTCCGGGGCGGGAGAGACGGGATGGTCCGGCACCACCGACAGGTGACGGCGGCGGGGATCCTGGTCGGGTGCCCCGGAGACCGGCCGCTCGGGGTCGGGCAGCGCGGCGGCCGGCCGGTCGACGAACCGCTCCGGTTCGGGACCGTCCGGCCGCCGGTCGGCATCCCGTTCCTGCGGAGTCGGCCGCTGGTACTCGCGATGGTCCCGACCGCTGCTCGGCCGCAAGGGTCCGGGCGCCGGCCAGGGCAGGTCGCCGCGCGGCGGAGCGCCGTGCTCCTGCGGATCCGACGTCGACGGCTGCGGGCCACCCCACCGGCGGTTGCGGTCCGGGCGGACCCACTCGTCGGACGCGGTGCGGACCGGTTCGTCGTCGACATAGCCGTCCGGGTACGGCGCGGCGTCCGGGTCGCCGCCGCCGACGAAGTCTCCGCGGTAACCGTCGACCACCGGGCCGTCGGCGCGGGCCGGCTGCCCGGGGTGGTGACTCCACTGGTAGCGGGGACGCTGGGAGCCGTCCCCGGGTGGCCGGCGGTCGAGGCCGTCGGCCGGGCGGTGTGCGGCGGCGGGCCGACGCTCCTCGTCCGTCTCCGCCACCCAGCCGGGCTCCGGGCGGGCGGCCGGCGACACCGGTGCCCCGCGCCGGTACTCGTCGCGGCCGGTCGGCTCGGCGCGACGGCGCGGCCGATCCGGGTACGACTCGGGCTCGCGCTGGCCCCGTCGCTCCGGTTCGGGTCGTGGGTACCGGTCGTCGCGCCGATCGGGGTCACGTCGGTCGGGCTCCCGGCCGGCGTACCGCTGCGGGTCCCGTCGCGCGTACCGGTCGGGGTCGCGCTGGTCGCGGGCGCGGTCCGGGTCGCGTCGGTCGGACTCGCGCGGGTCCCGGCGATCCACGTACCGGTCCGGGTCGCGTCGGTCGCGCCGCGGCGGCGCGCCGGCGCCCGAGGCCTGCGGCCCGAAGTCCGACCAGACGACCCCGTCACGGCCTCGGGGAGCATCGTCGTACGAACGCCGCCCCTCGGGCCGGGCCCGCTCCGTCCGGGAGCCGGGTGGCACCGACCGGTCGTACGGTTGGGCTCCGTTCGGGCTCCCGGCGGGTCGACGGTCAGGGACTTCGTGCCGGCCCGGCCAGCCGTCCGGCTCGTCGTCCCAGGACCGGCCGACGTAGGTGCCGTCGGGCCGGGTCGGCGCGAGCGGCGGCACCTCGGCGCGTCCGACGGCGCTCGCCCGACCTCGTGGGGGCGGTGGCTGGTGCTCGACCCCGATGTCACCCGGGTAACGCTGGCCGGGGAACTGCGGCTGCCATTCGCTCGTCGGCTCGACGACCCAGGACGGCTCGGCGGGATCGTGCCACCGGTCGGCGTAGCCGCGACTCATCCGTCGGACCTGTCGCTGCGATCGGGACGCCGCCGGCAGGCGGCGCACGTCTGGCCGACGGAGGAACCGACGGCCTGACGCCGCCGGTCGGTCGGGACACCCGGCGCGGGAGCCCGTCCGACGCAACCGCGACGACCGGGCCGTGCACCACGGCCCGTGCCGGAGCCCAGGGCCGGCGCCCGCCCGCTCACGGTCGCGCCCCGGTGGTCGGCTCGCGTCCGCTCGCTCACGGCGATGTCACCTCGTCGGAAATGGTCGCGCTGGGCACCCCCGGAGGCCGACAAAATCGCTTGTCCGGGCACCGGATGGCTGCGCATGGAGGGTAACGGCGCGGGCTCGGTCACCGCCACTGCGGCACCCTCGTCAACCCAAACGTTATCCTATTGATCCGGACATTTATCCCTATGCCGGTATCGGACTCCCGACGCTGCCACACCCACCGTCAGCCGCTCGTCGCCCGGCCCGGTGTGCGGCGCGGACCGGACCCGCGGTCAGACCCGGTCGCCGATGGCGACCCGTGGCTCCGGCGTACGCAGCTTGCGGAAGGTGATCGCGCGCATGATCGCGTAGAGGTACAGCGACCCCATCCGCTGGGTGGACTTCGGGAACCGCTCGCGGACCAGCTTCTTGATCTTGCGCGAGATGAGCACCGAGTCGACCACCACACCCAGCGCCAGCGCACCCCAGAGCAGGTTGGAGGCCAACCGGATCACCGGCGGCATCGCCTGGTTCGAGCCGATCAGCACCACCAGCGCGCCACCGAAGAACCAGGTGCCGACGGTGCGCCGGGAGTCGACCACGTTGCGGGCCAGCAGCCGCTCCGGCCCCCGGTCGCGGGGGCCGCCCTCCCGCCGGAACTCCGCTGCCGCCTCGGCTCGACGCTGCCGGCGTACCACCTTCGCCTCGTCCTTGCTCAGCGGCTTCGTCGCCCCGGCGGGTCGACGCCCGGTCACGGGCCGCTTGGGCGTCTCCCGGCCCTTGGCCGGGGTGTAGGCACGGGACCGAGCCGCCTCGGCCGCCTCCTCCTGCGCCGGGGTCAGCGGCTCGGTGGCGGGATCGGCGAGGTCGGCGGACTTGCGACGAAACAGCGACGGCACGCGGCAAGGGTAGCCAACGCCGCGCGCCCGCCGCACATCGCGGTGCGGCGAACGCGCGGTGGGTGGCGCCTCGGGCCGGCTACGGTCGTTCCACGTGCGCGCCGAGGTCGGCGAGCTTGGCCTCGAAGTCCTCGTAACCCCGGTTGATCAGGTCGACGCCGTAGACCCGGGAGGTGCCCTCGGCGGCCAGCGCGGCGATCAGGTGGCTGAAGCCCGCCCGCAGGTCGGGAATGACCAGGTCGGCGGCGTGCAACTTGCTCGGGCCGGCGATCACCGCGGAGTGCTTGAAGTTGCGTCGGCCGAAGCGGCACGGGGTGCCGCCCAGGCAGTCCCGGTAGACCTGGATGTTCGCGCCCATCGAGTTCAGCGCCTCGGTGTAGCCGAGTCGCTGCTCGTAGACCGTCTCGTGGACGATGGACAGCCCGCGCGCCTGGGTCAGGGCGACCACCAGCGGTTGCTGCCAGTCGGTCATGAAGCCCGGGTGCACGTCGGTCTCCAGCGCGGTGGCCTGGAGTTCGCCGCCCGGGTGCCAGAAGCGGATGCCGCCCTCCTGCCCCGGCTGTCCCAGCCGAGGGGGACGGGTGTCGGTCACCTCGTACTCGCCGCCGACCGAGCGGAAGACGTTCAGGAAGGTCATCATGTCGGCCTGTTCGGCGCCGAGCACCTCGACGTGACCCCGGGTGGCAAGCGCCGCCGCCGCCCAGCTCGCCGCCTCGATCCGGTCCGGGATCGGCCGGTGGGTGTAGCCGTGCAGCTTCGGTACGCCCTGGATCTCGATCACCCGGTCGGTGTGCACCTTGATGATCGCGCCCATCTTCTGCAGGACACAGATCAGGTCGACGATCTCCGGCTCCACCGCCGCGTTGCGCAGCTCGGTGACGCCCTCGGCCATCACCGCGGTCAGCAGCACCTGCTCGGTCGCGCCCACACTCGGGTAGGGCAGCGCGAACTTGGTGCCGTGCAGCCCGTTCGGCGCGGACAGGTGCAGCCCTTCGGGGGTCTTCTCGACGGTCGCACCGAACTCCCGCAGCGCCTGCAGGTGGAAGTCGATCGGCCGGGGCCCGATGTGGCAGCCGCCCAGGTCCGGAATGAAGGCGTGCCCGAGGCGGTGCAGCAGCGGCCCGCAGAACAGGATCGGGATCCGGCTGGAGCCGGCGTGCACGTTGATCTGGTCGGTGCTGGCGCTCTCCACGTTGGCCGGGTCGAAGACCAGCTCGCCATCCTCGTCGCCGTCGGTGACCTTGACACCGTGCAGCCCGAGCAGACCCCGGACGACCTCGACATCGCGGATCTTCGGTACGTCGAACAGCCGGCTCGGGCTGTCGCCGAGCAGGGCGGCGACCATCGCCTTGGAGACCAGGTTCTTCGCGCCGCGCACGCAGATCCGCCCTTGCAGCGGCGTGCCTCCGTGTACGACCAGGATGTCGTCGGTCAACGCAACCTCCAGCGCGTGCGTGCTGCCGTTTCGATGGATGGACACCACCGGTTCGCTACCCGGGGCGCGACCGCGCGCAAACGCCCGCGCCCGCATGTGTCGTCGCCCGGCAGCATAGCCCTCCGTGATGAGAATGGATCCGGTCACACCGCCTCGGAGGGCATTTATCGGTGATCCGGCACTTTCGCGTACACCGGGTGTTACTGAGAGTGATGCCCGGTCGAGATCAGGCGCCAGGCAGCGCGAGCATCTGGTCCAGCGCCACCCGCGCGTGGTGCGCGGTGTCGGCGTCAACCGTGATCCGGTTGACCACCCGCCCGGCGACCAGTTCCTCAAGCGCCCAGACCAGGTGCGGCAGGTCGATGCGGTTCATCGTCGAGCAGTAGCAGACCGCCCGGTCCAGGAACATGATCTGCTTGTCGGGGTGGGCCAGCGCCAGCCGGCGGACCAGGTTCAGCTCGGTCCCCACGGCCCAGGCGGAGCCGGCCGGGGCGGCCTCGATGGTCCTGATGATGTACTCCGTCGACCCGACCAGGTCGGCCGCCCGCACCACCTCGTGCCGGCACTCGGGGTGCACCAGCACGGTCACCCCGGGCACCCGCTGCCGGACGTCGTTGACGCTGTCGAGGGTGAACCGGCCGTGCACCGAGCAGTGCCCGCGCCAGAGGATCATCTTCGCCTCGCGCAGCTGCTCGGCGGTGAGCCCGCCGCCCGGCTTGTGCGGGTCGTACAGGACACAGTCGTCGAGGGAGAAGCCCATCTCCAGCACGGCGGTGTTGCGGCCCAGGTGCTGGTCGGGCAGGAAGAGCACCTTCTCGCCCTGCTGGTACGCCCACTCCAGGGCCCGCTTCGCGTTCGACGAGGTGCAGACCACGCCACCGTTGCGCCCGACGAAGCCCTTGATGTCCGCCGAGGAGTTCATGTAGGTGACCGGGACGGTGCGCTCCGCCAGGCCCAGCTCGGTGAGCACGTCCCAGGCGTTCTCGACCTGTGGCAGCGCGGCCATGTCCGCCATCGAGCAGCCGGCGGCCAGGTCGGGCAGTACGACCTGCTGCGCGTCCGAGGTGAGGATGTCCGCGCTCTCGGCCATGAAGTGCACGCCGCAGAAGACGATGAACTCGGCCTGCGGCCGGGCCGCGGCCTCGCGGGCCAGCTTGAACGAGTCGCCGGTCACGTCGGCGAACTGGATCACCTCGTCGCGCTGGTAGTGGTGGCCCAGCACGAAGACCCGGTCACCGAGGGCGGCCTTGGCCGCCGTCGCGCGGGCCACCAGGTCGGGATCGCTCGGTGCCGGCAGGTCACCCGGACACTCCACGCCACGTTCGGTGGCGGGGTCGCTGCCGCGGCCGAGGAGCAGCAGCGCAGTGGCGGTGTTGGAGGGCTCAACCCAGGTCGACGTCACGCCCTCCATGGTCCCACAGCGCGACCGCCCTGCCGCCCGTGCCGGTGTGGGCTGCCACACTGCCAGGCATGCGCGTACTGCTCTGCCCGGACAAGTTCGCCGGTACGCTCCCGGCCCCGCAGGTCGCCGCCGCCGTGGCGGAGGGCTGGCGGGAGGTGGCACCCGGCGACGACCTGCTGGTCAGGCCGTTGGCCGACGGAGGGCCGGGCTTCCTCGACGTGCTCGCCGAGGCGCTGCCCGGCCAGCGGGTGCCGGTGCCGACGACAGATCCACTGGGCCGCCCGGTCACCGGTGAGATGCTGCTCACCGACGGGGGCGCGGTCGCCTGGCTGGAGAGCGCGCAGGCCTGCGGGCTGCACCTGCTCTCCGCCGCCGAGCGCGACCCGCTGGCCACCACGTCGTACGGCCTGGGTCTGCTGATCGCCGCCGCGGTCGAGGCCGGCGCGCGCACGGTGGTGGTCGGGCTCGGTGGCTCGGCGACGAACGACGGTGGCGCGGGAATGTTCGCCGCCCTGGGCGCGGTGGCGCTGGACGGCACCGGCGCGGCCCTGCCGTACGGCGGTGCGGCGCTGGCCGCGGCGGCGAAACTCGACGGGACGCCCCGGTTGCGGGACGCCCGGCTGATCGCGGCGACCGACGTCGACAACCCGCTGCTCGGGCTGCACGGCGCGAGCAACGTCTTCGGCCCGCAGAAGGGCGCCGACCGGGCCGACGTGCTGCTGCTCGATGCCGCGCTCGGACGCTGGGCCGAGGTGCTGGAGCGGGACCTGCCCGGCTGTCCCAGTGGGTTGGGCGCACTGCCCGGTGGCGGCGCCGCCGGCGGTGTCGGTGCCGGGCTGCTCGCCCTGGGCGGGCGGTGCGAGTCCGGCATCGGGCTGGTCAGCCGGGCCGTCGAACTGGACACCGTGCTCGACGAGGTCGATCTGGTGGTCACCGGGGAGGGCCGATTCGACCACCAGTCGCTGCGCGGCAAGGTGGTGGCCGGAGTGGCCGGGGCCGCGCGTGACCGGGGCGTACCCTGTGTCGTGCTCGCCGGGCAGGTCAGCACCGGGCGGCGGGAGGCGGCGTCGGTCGGGGTGACCGACACGTACAGCCTGGTGGAGCACTTCGGCGGTGAGGAGCGCGGCGGGTTGGCCGCCGCGCTGGAGCGCCCGGCGCAGGGGCTGCGTGAACTCGGCGCCCGGCTGGCCCGGCAGTGGAGCCGCTGACCCGGTTCGCGCCGAGTGCCTGGTCACGCCGCCGGGTGCCGCGGCCACCGGCGGCCTACAATCAGAAACTGGACCACTGTGGGAATCGCTGACCGGCGGCTGACGTTGGCCAGGGGAGGACCACACCGACGCGCCGCAGGGAGAATTCCACGTGACCACGCCAGCGCAGACCGAGTCGACCGAGGCCAAGGCCCCCACGTCCGTCGTCCTCACCGACGTCGCGGCGCAGAAGGTCAAGGCCCTGATCGAGCAGGAGGGCCGCGACGACCTGCGGCTCCGGGTCGCCGTGCAGCCGGGCGGCTGCTCCGGCCTGCGGTACCAGCTCTTCTTCGACGAGCGTTCGCTCGACGGTGACATCGTCACCGACTACGACGGTGTCGAGGTCGTCGTCGACCGGATGAGCGCCCCCTACCTGGCCGGCGCCACGATCGACTTCGCCGACCGGATCGACGCCCAGGGCTTCACGATCGACAACCCCAACGCGGGCAACTCCTGCGCCTGCGGAGACTCCTTCAGCTGAGCCCCGGTTCTGCACGCGGACGGCGGGACGGCCCAACGGCCCTCCCGCCGTCCGCGTCTCTGCTTCCGGACGCCGCGCCCAACGGCGTCGACCAAGAAGTTCTGGTCGCGACACGCTCGGCGGCACGGCCAGAACTTCTTGATCATCCGTGCGGGGCTTGGGGTCGGTGGGTGGGGCGGGCGGGATGGCGTCGGGTGGTCGCTCGGGGATCGCGGTGCCGGTAGGCTGACCGGGCTCTGCCGCCGAATCCGAGGGTTGCCATGAAGATCGCCGTGACCGGCTCGATCGCCACCGACCACCTGATGAGCTTCCCCGGTCGGTTCGCCGACCAGCTCATCGCCGACCAGCTGCACAAGGTCTCGCTCTCCTTCCTGGTGGACGATCTGGTGCTGCGCCGGGGCGGGGTGGCGGCCAACATCGCGTTCGGCATGGGCCAGCTCGGTCTCCAACCGGTGCTGCTCGGCGCCGTCGGCGCCGACTTCGCCGACTACCGCTCCTGGTTGGAGCGGCACGGCGTGGACTGCGACTCGGTGCACGTCAGCGAGATCGCGCACACCGCCCGCTTCGTGTGCACCACCGACACCGACATGTGCCAGATCGCCTCGTTCTACGCCGGGGCGATGAGCGAGGCTCGCAACATCGAGCTGCACCCGGTCGCCCGGCGTCTCGGCGGGCTGGACCTGGTGCTGGTCGGCGCGAACGACCCGGAGGCGATGCTGCGCCACTCCGCCGAGTGCCGTGAGCGTGGCTACCCGTTCGCCGCCGACCCGTCGCAGCAGCTCGCCCGGATGCCCGGCGAGGACGTGGTGGCCCTGATCGACGGTGCCGACTACCTGATGACCAACGACTACGAGAAGTCGCTGCTGCAGAGCAAGGCCGGACTCTCCGACGCGCAGCTGCTGGACCGGGTGAAGATCCGGGTCACCACGCTGGGCAAGCACGGGGTGGAGATCGCTGGGCGGGAGATCGAGACGATTCACGTGCCGATCGCCCGGGAGACCCAGGCGGTCGATCCGACCGGCGTCGGCGACGGCTTCCGCGCCGGCTTCTTCACCGCGCTGTCCTGGGGGGTCGGGCTGGAGCGGGCCGCGCAGGTCGGCTCGTTGCTCGCCACGCTGGTGCTGGAAACCGTCGGCACCCAGGAGTACCAGGTGCGCCGTGACGCCTTCGTCAAGCGCCTCGCCGAGTCCTACGGCGACCACGCCGCCGACGAGATCCGCCCGCACCTGCTCCGCTGACCGGCCCAGCGGCCGTGACCCGGCTGCGCGGTCAGCTCGACAGCGGCCACATACCCGTCCCACTGCCGTGCCGGTCGGTCAGTGGGCGCGGCGCACGTCGTAGCCGGGCCCGGGGGCGTCGCCCAGGAACTCCTGCTGGCGCATGCGGCACCAGGCCGGGATGTCGACAGCGGCGGCCGGATCGTCGGCGAGCACCCGGACCACCGCGCCCACCGGCAGCTCCGGCAGCCGGCGGGCCAGGGCGATCACCGGCAGCGGGCAGCGCTGGCCGAGGCAGTCGAGCACCTCGTCGAGCTGGTCGTCGGGGTTGGTCACAGCCCCACCACCCCCGCCTGTTCCCGCAGGTCGGCGACGATGCCGGGCAGCTCGGTGAGGAAACGCTCCACGTCGGCCTCGGTGCTGCCCGGGTGCAGCGACACCCGGACGTTGCCGTGCGAGAGCACCCCCATCGCCTCCAGCACGTGCGACGGGCGCAGGGTGGACGAGGTGCAGGACGAGCCCGAGGAGACGGCAAAACCCCGCCGGTCCAGCGCGTGCAGCAGCGCCTCCCCGTCGACGTACAGGCAGGAGAAGGTGACCAGGTGCGGTAGCCGGCGCTCGGGATCGCCGACCACCTCCACGTCCGGCACCTCGGCCGCCACCCGGGCCCGGATCCGGTCCACCAGCGCGGACAGCCGCGCCGCCTGGGCCGCCGCGTCGGCCGCCACCGCGCGCAGACTCGCCGCCGCCGCGACCACCGCCGGCAGGTTGAGCGTGCCTGGCGTACGTCCCGACTCCCGCTCGTCGGTCGGCCAGGGCGACTCCCAGCGGGTGCCCTTGCGCACCACGAGCAGTCCCACGCCGGGCGGACCGCCCCACTTGCGGGCACTCGCGGTCAACACCGACCAGCCGGGTGGCACCGGCACCCGGCCCACCACCTGGGCGGCGTCGACGTAGAGCGGCACGCCGACCCGGGCGCAGGCCGCGGCGGCGGCCTCGACCGGCTGCACCGTGCCCACCTCGTGACTGGCCGCGATCAGCGCGGCCGACGCCACCTGCGCCCCGGCGACCGCCGTCGACCAGGCGTCCAGGTCCAGCCGGCCGAGGCGGTCGACCGGCACCTCGACGGCCGTGCCGCCGTCGGCGACGTGCTGTTCGGCGGCGTGCAGCACGGCCGAGTGTTCGATCGCCGAGTGCACCAGCACCCGGCCGGCCCGCCGGCGTCCACGCAGGCCACCGAGCACGGCGGCGTGCGCGGCGGCGGTGCCGCTGGCGGTGAAGGACAGCTCGTCGGGGCGTACGCCGAGGGTCTCGGCCGTGGCCTCGCGCGCGGCGTCGAGCAACTGACGCGCGCGCCGGGCCGGCGAGTAGAGCCGGTCCGGGTCGGCCCAGCCGTCGTCGAGCGCGGCCAGCAGCGCCTGGCGGGCGACCGGATGCAGCGGCGCGGCGGTGGCCGCGTCCAGGTAGACGGGGGAGGCAGTCACGTCTGCCCACGCTATCGCCCCGGTCGGCACCCGATCCCCCGTCGGGTGCGGACAACGACCCCAACCGGGTCCAGCCCGTCATGGTCGAGTAATCTGCGACCGTCGGTGACGCCTTTGCCGCCGGTGCGGCGGCTCCGCTCGGCGGAGCCGGCCGAAACGAGGACACCGCGGCGCGCTAGGGAGGCAGGACCAGGTGGTCGCAAGGAGTTCGGAGGTACGGCCGACGGCCGTACGGCACAGCGCATCCTCGCGAGCCGGTGGGCGGCGGGGGCGGCGTGCCGGGCGTCTCGCCGGGCTCGGATTCAGTGGGGCGGCGCTGCTGGTCCTGCTCACGGGCTGTGACGTCGGAGCGGCGTTCGGCGGCTTCGGCTGGCCGCAGGGCGGCATCACTCCCGAGGCCCGGCGGATGTACGACCTGTGGATCGCCTCGTGCATCGCGGCGCTCGCGGTCGGCTTCCTCGTCTGGGGCCTGATCTTCTGGTGCATCGTGCGCTACCGCAAGCGCGGCAACGAACTGCCGGTGCAGACCCGCTACAACCTGCCGATGGAGTTCCTCTACACCATCGCGCCGGTGCTGATCGTCTCGGTGCTCTTCTACTACACCGCGGTGGTGCAGACCGACGTGGTGAAGACCACCAACAACCCCGACGTGACCGTCGAGGTGGTGGCCTTCAAGTGGAACTGGCAGTTCAACTACCGCGACGGCCAGGGCGTCGACGCCGAGACCACCGCGTCGGTGCTCGGCACCAGCGAGGTCATCCCGATCCTGGTGCTGCCAACCGACCGGTCCATCCGGTTCGAGGAGACCAGCCGCGACGTCATCCACTCCTTCTGGGTGCCGGAGATGCTGTTCAAGCGGGACGTCTTCCCCGGCAGCATCCGTAACGTGTTCCAGGTCTCGGAGTTGCAGACCGAGGGGGCCTACGTGGGGCGCTGCGCCGAGCTGTGCGGCAGCTACCACGCCTTCATGAACTTCGAGCTGCGGGTCGTCTCGCCGGAGAACTTCGACCGCTTCCTCGCCGCGAAGCAGGGCGGCGCCTCGACCCAGGAGGCGTTGACCTCCATCGGCGAGGAGCCGTACGCGATCACCACGAGGCCGTTCGAGACGCGGCGTGACGAGAGCAACTTCAACCCGGACACCGCTCCGGCCGGCACGGGAAGCTGAGGCAACCGGCATGAAGACCGAGTGGCGTATCTTCCTGATCATCGCCGGGTTCCTGCTCTTCGCGACCGTCCTCTACGGCGGCTGGACGTGGGCCGACTCGGACGGTCGGGTCGAGTGGATCGGCACCGTGGCCCTGCTGCTGTCGTTCCTGCTCTGCGCGATGTGCGGCGGCTTCTTCTGGTTCGTCTCCCGCCGCATCGACCTGCGCCCGGAGGACCGGCCGGACGCCGAGATCGCCGACGGCGCGGGTGAGATCGGCTTCTTCAGCCCGGGCAGCTACTGGCCGTTCGGGCTGGCCCTGGCCGCCGCGATCGCCGGCCTGGGCCTGGTGTTCTGGCAGTTCTGGCTGCTCGGCCTCGGTGCGGTGGCCGTGATCCTGGCCGCCTGCGGCCTGCTGTTCGAGTACTACAGCGGCACTCGGCGTACCGCCGAGCACTGAGCCTCGCAACGCGACAGGGCCCGCCCCCACCGGGGCGGGCCCTGTCGTCGTCGGGTGGGCGGGTTGGTTCAGGCGGCGCGGTGGTGGACGGCCGCACGGCGGCGGGTCGACCGGCGCGGTGCCGTGCTGACGAACATCATGATCGCCGCACCGCAGCCGGCGCAGGCCCGTTCGGGGCAGTCGGCGCCGTGGCCGTCGACACAGGGCGGTGCCTCGAACGGCTGGATGCTGCCGCAGATGTCGCAGTGAAGCTCGCGCTCCGACACGGACCTCTCCTTTCGCTCGGGGCGGCCGATCGTCGGACATCGCCGGAACTACTCGGTTGTAGTTTCCCACGCCCCTCCGACGTGCCGCGCCGCGCGGCACGGGCGAGGTCAGGCGGTGCGGGCGACCTCGATCCAGCGGTCGAGGGTGCGGGCGGCCGCGCCGGAGTCGATCGACTCGGCGGCCCGGCCCAGACCGGCGCGGAGCGCCTCGGTCAGGTCGCCGTCCAGCGGACCCTGGGTGGCCAGCGCCGCCGCCGCGTTGACCAGGACGGCGTCGCGCACCGGCCCCGGCTCGCCGGCGAGCAGGCGTCGGGCCACGTCGGCGTTGTGGGCCGCGTCGCCGCCGCGTAGTTCGGCGATGGTGGCCCGGGGTACGCCGAGGTCGACCGCGTCCACCACGGTCTCCCTGACGGCCCCGTTCTGGGCGATCCAGAACCGGGTCGCGGCGGCGGTGGTGAACTCGTCCAGTCCGTCCTCGCCGCGCATCACCAGCACCGAGTCGCCCCGGGCCGCGAAGACGGCCGCCATCACCGGCGCCATCGTCGCGTCGAAGCAGCCGACGGCTCCGGAGCGGGGACGGCCGGGATTGGTCAGCGGGCCGAGGAAGTTGAACGCGGTCGGCACCCCCAGCTCGCGGCGGACCGGACCGGCGTGGCGCATGCCGGGGTGGAACCGGGCGGCGAAGCAGAAGCCGATGCCGGCCTCGGCGACGCACCGGGCCACCTGCTCGGGCCCGAGATCAAGGGGGATGCCGAGGAACTCCAGCAGATCGGCGGTGCCGCAGGAGGACGAGGCGGCCCGGTTGCCGTGCTTGACCACGCGTACGCCGGCCCCGGCCACGACCAGCGCCGTCATCGTGGAGATGTTCACCGTGTGGGCGAGGTCGCCACCGGTGCCGACCACGTCGAGCGCCTCGGCGCGTACCTCCTCGGGCAGCTCGACCGGGACGGCCCGGCTCAGCATCGCCTCGACCAGCCCGGTCACCTCGGCCGGGGTCTCGCCCTTGGCCCGCAGCGCGACGGCGAAGCCGGCGATCTGGGCCGGCGCGGCCGATCCGGACATGATCTCGCCCATCGCCCAGGCGGTGTCGGCGGCGGACAGTTCCTCGCCGCGCAGCAACGCGGTGAGCAGGTGTGGCCAGGTCCGATCGCCCATGGCGGGCCTCCCGAGCAGACGGTTACGGGTGGGACGGGACCGGCGCCGGCTCGCCCGGCGCCGTGGCGGTGCCGGAGTGGGACGTCAGGCGGGTGCGCTCGTGCGCAGCAGCTCGGTCACCGTGGCGGCGGTGGTGACCGGGTCGAGCGGGTGCACCAGGGTGGCGTCGACCTCGGCGAAGGACGCCAGCCAGCGGTCGGCGGCGCGGGCGATCACCACGCAGGTCGGCGGGGCGTCGTCGCGGTCGTCCTTGATCTGCCGGGCGATGCCGATGCCGCCGCCGGGGGTGGCCTCACCGTCGAGCAGCATCAGGTCGATCTCGTAGTCGTCGACCAGTCGGATGCACTCGGCGTAGCTGGACGCCTCGACGAACTCGACTCGCAGGTCGGCCGCGGGTCGGGTGCCGACGGCGAGCCGCATCCGGTCCCGTACCTGCGGGTCGTCGCTGTAGAGCAGGACGGTGCACAGACGGTCACTCATGCCGACACTCCGCTTCGCCTCGTGCCGTCCTGAGGTGCCATCGCACCGAGCGTGACCCGCTCGCTGTGCTCGCTCATGGCTCCCAACGGCTCCCACTTCCTAGCTGCGTGGCTGATCGTACCGGCCGGTGTGGTGCGCGTGACACGCCGCCCCGGCCGGTCCGCCGGGCTGGTCTCAGGCGGTGGATTCCGCCCGTCGGCGGGCCTCCTGGCGGTCCAGCTCGCGGTCGATCCGGCGGGCCTCCCGCTCGGCCTGCCGCATCCACTGCACGACCAGGACCGCGAGCATCGTCACGCTGACGAACTCGCCGCCGGCCCACAGGATGCCGCCGGCCAGCACCTGGTCCTCCCAGGGGTCGGCCCAGCTCAGCCCGAGCGAGGGGTACCAGTCGCCGCCGAAGAGGGTGGTGCTCTGCATGATGGTCAGCCCGAGCACGGTGTGGAACGGCACCGACAGCAGCATCAGCAGCGCCCGCCCGGGGTACGGCCAGCGTCCGGGCAGCGGATCCAGCCCGAGCAGCGGCCAGAAGAAGACGCAGCCGGTCATGATGAAGTGCGCGTGCACCAGCTCGTGCGCCCAGGCGTGTTCGAGCGTGTAGCGGTACAGGTCGGTGAAGTAGAGCGCGAACGGGTTCACCACGAAGATGGCGAACGCCACCAGCGGGAAGGTGTAGATCCGGGCGATCCGACTGTGCACCACCGCGAGCAGCCGCTTGCGGGGGCCGGTCGGCAGGGTGCGCAGGGCCAGGGTCACCGGCGCGCCCAGGGCCAGGAAGATCGGCGAGACCATGGACAGCACCATGTGCTGCACCATGTGCACCGACAGCAGCGTGGTGTCGTACGTCTCCAGCCCGCTGACCGTCACCGAGGCGATGCCGCCGAGGCCGGGGCCGAGGAAGAAGATGGTCCGGGCGATCGGCCAGCGGTCCCCACGCAACCGCAGCCGGTACACCCCGTAGAGGTAGAGGCCGGCCGCGAGGACCAGGCCGACGGCGAGCCAGCTGTCCAGCCGCGCCTCGGTGAACACGGCGGTGATGGAGAACGGTGGCACAGTGGCCTGGGCCGCCAGACTTCCGGCGCTCGTCGTCGCCTCGGTGGCGGCCGAGCCGGTCGCGGCCGCGGTGAGCAGCGGCGCGGCCGCGGCGGCCAGGGAGATCGGATCGACGTGCAGCACACCAATCAGCCTAGGTCAGGCGAACCGGACGGTACCGATCGGGCCACTACCGACCCGGGTTTCACCCCCCGCTGATCGGCGGCCGTGGTGAACGGCAATAATGACCGCGTGACTGCGGCCCCAGCCATTGACAAGAGCCGGATCCACTCTCTGACGCGGCCGAACATGGTCAGCGTCGGGACGATCGTCTGGCTCTCCAGCGAACTCATGTTCTTCGCGGCGCTGTTCGCGATGTACTTCTCCATCCGCGCGGCGGCGCCGGAGCAGTGGGCGGAGCACACCGAGGTCCTCAACATCCCGTACGCGACCACCTTCACGGTGATCCTGGTGTTGTCCTCGGTGACCTGCCAGCTCGGCGTGTTCGCCGCCGAGAAGGGTGACGTCCACGCGCTGCGGCGCTGGTTCACGATCACCTTCGTGATGGGCCTGATCTTCGTGCTCGGCCAGCTCAACGAGTACCGCGAGCTGGTGCACCACGGCGTCAAAATCAACAGCGACGGCTACGGGTCGATGTTCTACCTGACCACCGGCTTCCACGGCTTGCACGTCACCGGTGGTCTGATCGCCTTCGTGATCTTCATGATCCGCACCACCATGGGCCGGTTCACCCCGGCCCAGGCCACCTCGGCGATCGTGGTGTCGTACTACTGGCACTTCGTCGACGTCGTGTGGATCGCGCTCTACGCCATGATCTACTGGCTTCAGTGATCTTGGCGCGCACCAGCCGCCTTGCCGCTGCTCCACCCCCCCGCAACACAAGGTCCAACCGGTTAAGGACACAGGTCATGACTTCTCACAACGACCGCCGACGCGGTCTGTTCGCGCGGCTGCGCGGGCGGCCCGGGGCGCCCAGCAGGGGCCGCCGCCGGCTGGGTGCTGCGGTCCGGCTGGTCGCCGCGCTGATGCTGGCCGGCGGCGCCTACACCGTGCTCGCCCCCGGCGCCGCCGCCCAGGAGAACCCGCCGCTGAGCAGCGCCGCCGCCGACGGCAAGGCGCTGTTCGACGTGAGCTGTGTGAGCTGCCACGGTCGCAACGCGCAGGGAGTCGAGGGGCGCGGGCCGAGCCTCATCGGCGTCGGCGCCGCCTCGGTGGAGTTCCAGGTGAGCACCGGTCGGATGCCGATGGCTCGGCAGGAGGCCCAGGCGGCGCGCAAGCCCGAGGTCTTCACCCGCGACGAGATCGACCAGCTCGCGGCGTACGTCCAGGAACTCGGCGGTGGCCCGGTGGTGCCGGCCGGCGACAACCTGCACGCCGACGGCAACGTCGCGATCGGCGGCGAGCTCTACCGGATCAACTGCTCGCAGTGCCACGCGTTCAGCGGTGGCGGCGGTGCCCTCTCCTCCGGCAAGTACGCGCCGAGCCTGCGGCCGGCCACCGACCGGCAGATCTACGCGGCGATGCTCAGCGGCCCGCAGAACATGCCGGTCTTCGGTGACAACCAGATCACGCCGGAGCAGAAGGCGGACATCATCGCCTACATCCAGCAGACGCTGAAGGACGACGGCGACCCGGGCGGCCTGTTCAACCTGGGCCGGTACGGACCCTCCACCGAGGGGGTGGCGATCTTCCTCGTCGGTATCGTCGCGCTGGTCTTCGCCAGCCTGTGGATCGCGGGCAAGTCGTGAGCGGGGGGACCATGAGCAGCCAGACCGGGCAGCCGACGCTGCCGGGCGGGGAACCGCTCGACGTGAACGACCCCCGGCTCAGCCGGTTCGACATCGTCCGGGAAGGCGCCCGGCGCGACGACATCGAGATCGTCCACTACGAGCCGCAGGTGGCGCCGGGCACCAAGGCCGAACGGCGGTTGGTCCGCACGGTCGCGGGCTTCTTCCTGCTGACCGGGCTGGCGGCGACGGCCTTCCTGGCCATCTACATCTGGTGGCCCTGGGAGTACGAGCCGGGTCGCGGTGGCGACAAGCTCTACACCCCGCTGCTCGGCGTGACCCTCGGCGTCGCCCTGCTCGGCATCGGCTTCGGCATCCTCACCTGGGGCAAGAAGCTGCTGCCCAAGGAGGTGTCGATCCAGGACCGGCACGAGGGCGCGGTGCCCGCCGAGGACCAGCGGATCACCGGCGAGACCATGGCGTACATGGCCGACGAGCTGGGCGTGAAGCGTCGGCCGCTGCTCGGCGTGTCGCTGCTGGCCGGTCTGCTGCCGGTCGGTGCCGTCGCCGCCGCGCCCCTGGTCGGCGGGCTGATCTCCGACCCGCACAAGGACGACCAGATGTTGACCACCGGGTTCGCCCCCCGGGACGGTCAGAAGATCCGTCTGGTCCGCGAGGACGGTCGGCCGATCCGGCCGGCCGACATCAGCGCCGGTGGTCAGATCACCGTCTTCCCGGGTGTGGAGCACGGGGTGAGCAACCGGTACGCCGACTCGCCCACCCTGCTGATCCACCTGCGCGAGGACGACGCCGTGGAATCGCGGCGCAACAACGAGCGGGCCGGGCACGGCGGCTACATGTGGGGCAACTACGCCGCCTACTCGAAGGTCTGCACGCACGCCGGCTGCCCGGCGAGCCTGTACGAGCAGCAGACCAACCGGCTGCTCTGCCCGTGCCACCAGTCGCAGTTCCTGATCACCGACAACGCCAAGCCGATCTTCGGTCCGGCCAGCCGGCGGTTGCCTCAACTGCCCATCGAGGTGGACGCTGAGGGTTACTTCGTGGCGACGTCCGACTACACCGAGGCTGTCGGGCCCGACTTCTGGGAGCGGCCGTGAAGCGGCGAAAGTTTGACGTGGCAGCGGTGCCGGGCAACACCGCCCGAGCGGTCGACGACCGCTTCCAGGTGGCGACCCCGCTGCGCCGACTGCTCAACAAGGTCTTCCCGGACCACTGGTCCTTCCTGCTCGGCGAGATCGCGCTCTTCTCGTTCATCGTCCTGCTGCTGACCGGGGTCTTCCTGACCTTCTTCTTCGAGCCGGCGATGACGGAGGTCATCTACAACGGCAGCTACGCCCCGCTGCGGGGCACGCCGATGTCGGCCGCGTACGCCTCGACGCTGGACATCTCCTTCGACGTCCGCGGTGGCCTGATCATGCGCCAGATGCACCACTGGGCGGCGCTGCTGTTCATGGCCGCGATCGTGGTGCACATGCTGCGGGTCTTCTTCACCGGCGCGTTCCGCAAGCCGCGGGAGACCAACTGGATCATCGGCTCGCTGCTGTTCTGGGTCGGCTTCCTGGCCGGCTTCACCGGTTACTCGCTGCCGGACGACGGCCTGTCCGGCACCGGCCTGCGGATCGCCTCGGCGATCATGCTGTCCATCCCGGTGATCGGTTCCTGGGTGACCGCGGCGGTGTTCAACGGCGAGTTCCCCGGCACGATCATCATCAGCCGGTTCTTCATCGCCCACGTGCTGCTCATCCCGGGTCTGCTTGTCGCGTTGATCAGCGTGCACCTGGGCCTGGTGTTCAAGCAGAAGCACACCCAGTGGCCGGGGCCGGGCCGGACCAACGGCAACGTGGTCGGCGAGCGGATGTTCCCGCGCTACGCGATCAAGCAGGGCGGCTTCTTCATGGTCGTCTTCGGCGTGATCGCGCTGATGGGCGGTCTGTTCCAGATCAACCCGGTCTGGCTGTTCGGCCCGTACGAGGCGTGGGTGGTCTCGGCCGCCAGCCAGCCCGACTGGTACGTCATGTTCCTCGACGGCTCGACCCGGTTGATGCCCGACTGGGAGATCACCATACCCATCGGCGAGGGGTACGTGATCCCGCCGCTGTTCTGGCCGACAGTGGTGCTACCCGGCATCCTGGTGGCGATATCCCTGCTCTATCCCTTCATGGAGGCCCGCCACCTGAAGGACTACCGCAGCCACAACCTGCTCCAGCGTCCCCGCGACGTCCCGTTCCGCACCGGCCTGGGCGTCATGGCCCTCACGTTCTACGTGATCCTGACCCTCTCGGGCGCGAACGACGTCATCGCCGACAAGTTCCAGATCAGCCTGAACGCGATGACCTGGGCCGGCCGGATCGGTCTGCTGCTGCTGCCGCCGCTGGCCTACTACGTCACCTACCGGATCTGTCTCGGCCTGCAGCAGCACGACCGGGAGGTCCTCGCGCACGGCGTGGAGACCGGCATCATCCGGCGGCTGCCGGACGGGCGGTTCGTCGAGGTGCACCAGCCGCTCAGCGCGGGCGACGGGCACGGCGAGCTGGATTACGCCGGTTGGGTGGTACCGAAGAAGATGAACCGGCTCGGTGCCCTCGGCCCGGCCATCCGGGGCTTCTTCTACCCGATCGAGCGGCCGGCCGAGGCGCCGGTCTCACCGGGGCACCCCCCGGTCGAGCCGCGGCCGGAGCGGGAGGAGATCACCAGCGGGGAGAACCGCCCCTGAGATCCGTCGTAACGTGACGTGGCGCCCGTCGGACCTGCTCCGGCGGGCGCCACGCCCGTTTCGCCGCATCCGGACGTCGTCATCGCTTCCCGCCGTCGCCGGATCGCAGGAATAACCCCGGTCAGCCGGGTATCCGTGCGGTCCAACGTCTCAACGGGGAGGAAGCATGTTGGGTATCAAACGCCTCGGCCTGCTGGCCGCGCTGGTGCTGGTGGGGATCGCACCCGCCGCGGCGGCGCAGGCGGCGGCGCAGCCGTCGGAACAGGACACCCAGTACCTGCAGGCGGTCCACCAGGTCAACCTGTACGAGATCGCCGCCGGTGAACTGGCCCAGGAGAAGGGCCAGAACCAGCAGGTCAAGGAGCTGGGGCAGCAGTTCGTCACGGACCACACCGAGTTGGACCAGTCGGTGCAGGACCTGGCCGGACAGCTGAACGTCGACCTGCCGAGCGAACCCACCACGGAACAGCAGGCCGGTCTCGACCAGCTCAACAACGCCAGCGGTGAGGAGTTCGACCGGCTCTGGGTGACCCAGGAACTGGCCGGCCACGTCCAGGCCATCCAGGCGACCCAGA
Source organism: Micromonospora palythoicola (assembly GCF_036689795.1). Taxonomy (NCBI): domain Bacteria; kingdom Bacillati; phylum Actinomycetota; class Actinomycetes; order Micromonosporales; family Micromonosporaceae; genus Micromonospora; species Micromonospora palythoicola. Next base: position 24,932 of record NZ_JBAGKI010000024.1, read on the forward strand.
CGGAGATCTCGCAGGGCACCGAGCCGCAGGTGGTCCAGCTCGCGCAGACCGCGCTGCCGGTCCTGCAGGCGCACTACGACGCCCTGGTGATGCTGGCCGAGGAACTCGGCATCCCGGTCCCGGAGACCAGCCCGAGCGGCACGGCCAGCCCGGGTGGCACCGTCCCGGCTCCGGGCGGCACCACGCCGGCCCCGGGTGAGACCTTCACCGAGGAGCCGGTCCCCGGTGGCACCGTCACCGAGACCCCGGTGCCGCAGCAGAGCTGACCCGGCGGTACGAGCCGAGCCGGTCCACCCCGTGCGGGGTGGGCCGGCTCAGTCGGTGCTGCCCAGCCCGATGGCGAAGGCTTCCTCCAGGTCGTGCCGCGAGTACGCGCGGAAGGCGATGTGCGACTCGGTGTTGAGCACCCCCGGCACCTTGGAGATGCTGCCCGCGATGATCTGGGCGATCTCGTCGAACTCGCGGACCCGGACCATGGCGATCAGGTCGACGTGCCCGGCCACCGAGTAGACCTCGCTCACCCCCGGCAGGTTGGCCAGTGCCTCGGCCACCTCGGGGATCGAGTCGGTGGCGCAGTCGATCAGCACGATCGCGGTGATCACGGGACTCTCCGTTCGTCGGCGTCGTCGCTCATGCTAAGGCCAGGCCCCGGATCAGGCCGCCGGGACGGTCAGGTCGACACCGGCCCGGATCACGTCGCGCAGCTGCTCCTCGGCGCCGACGACGGCGTTCGGCCAGATCACGCTGCGACTGACCGCGCCCCGGACGGTGGCACCCGCGCCCACCACACAACGGTGACAGGTGCCGGTGACCGTGGCGGCCGGGTCGATCAGGCAGCCGTCGCCGGCGGCGTGCAGGTTCGCGGCGAGGTAGTCGGCCGGGGTGCCCGTGTCGATGAAGGTGCCCTGGTAGCCGACCACGGTCAGCCGGCCGGCGGCCTCGGCCGGACGCCACACCGCGCGTACCAGGTCGCCGAAGGTGGCGGGCAGGTCGCGGACCAGCCGCCACGGCAACAGCGAGAAGCCGGTGAAGACGTGGCCGTCGAAGGTGCCCGGCGCGGTCGGGTCGGCGGCCGGCTGCCCGAGCAGGCGCACCGAGTCGCCGTCCCAGCCGGCCAGCAGCGCGGCGATGTCGGGGCCGGGCGGGGCCGCCGGGTCGGACAGGTAGGCGTCGGCGTTGCCGACCAGCACGCCCCGGCCGTCGATCCAGTCCCGCAGCCGCCCCACGCCGCCGGCGGTGCCGAGCGGGCTGCCCGGCTCCACCGACAGGTGCGCCCGCGCCCCCACCCGCCGCACCACCTGGTCGCCCAGATAGCAGGCGTTCACCGCGACCGAGGCCGGGCCGGTCAGGCCGAGACCGGCGAGCCGGGCCAGCGCCCGGTCCAGCAGGGGCACGTTGCCCACCGGGCAGAGCGCCTTGGGTACCCGCTCGGTGAGTGGGCGCAGCCGGGTGCCCTCGCCGGCGGCGAGCACCACCGCGCAGATGCCGTCAGCGGGCGCGGCGGGCCGCCTGCCGCCTGCCGCGCCCTCGGGCCGGGTCACGGCGTCGTGTCGGGCAGCGGCGGCGGGAACTGTCCGGCCAGCGGACCGATGTCGTAGTAGGCCAGCAGGCGGGCGGTCGGCCAGGTCAGCTTCGGCAGGTCGTCCAGTGGATGCCAGGTGGCCTCGAAGACCTCGGCACCGTCGACGGTCAGCTCGGTGCGTGAGGCCGGCACCTCGGCGGTGAACACCACGTCCACCCATCCCTTGGCGTGCACGATGGCGTTGGGTGCCGCCGGGGTGAGTCGGGCGGGGGAGAGCCGGACCCCGGTCTCCTCGTACAACTCCCGGGCGGCGCCGACGGCCGGGTTCTCGCCGCGTTGCAGCAACCCCGCCGGCAGGGTCCACCCCCGGCCCGGCGGCTGCCGCAGCAGCAGCAACCGACCCGCGCCCGACGCCTCGCTGTCGCGGAGCAGGGTGACGGCACCGACGATGTACTTCGGTACGGCCATCCGGACCAGCCGACGTCGGACCGGCAGCGGCAGCCGGTAGAAGACCTGGTACGCGACGGCGCGCCCGGTGCGGCGGGTACGGGGGATCATGACTCCAGGCTAGTGGCCGTGAGCCTCGCTCGCGCCACGAGGACCACGCCGAGTACCGGGTGGGGCCGGGTCGGTCACTGACGGTGATCGACGAGGTCGATGAGTTGGCGCACCACGGCGTCCGGCTCGATGACCCGGTCGAAGACCGCGACCAGCAGGGTTTCCAGATCCGGGTAGCCGAGTTCCTCCGACAGGCGCAGCAGCGGCAGATCGCTGGCCAGCCCCCGGTTGTGCTGGCGCAGGGCCAGCCCGATGGTGGCCCGGCCCAGCCGTACCTTGTCGCTGATCGAGATCCCCGGCTCGCTGTGCTCGGCGAACCACCTGTTGATCTGCATCTGGGCGTGTGGGGACTTGACGAACCCCAGCCACTCACGACGCGGTCCACGCGGGGCCACCTCGGCGTCGAGGCTGCTCTCCTCGTCGGTCTCGGTGAAGATCTCCACCACGTCACCCTCCTCGAGCTCGGAGGAGAGCGGGACCAGCCGACCGTTGACCCGGGCCGCCAGACACCGGTCACCCCGGTCGGTACCCAGCTCGTAGGCCAGGTCGACCGGGGTGGCACCGGCCGGCAGCACGATCTGCCGCCCGTCGGCGACCACCTGGATCTGCGCCTCGGACAGGTCGCAGCGCAGCGAGTGCAGGAACTGGGCCGGGTCGGCGGCGTCCTGCTCCCAGTCCAGCACCCGGCGCAGCCAGTCGAGCTGCCCCGAGCGGACGGTGGCCCCGCCGGAGCGGGGGAAGCGGAAGTCGGCGGCCACTCCGTACTCGGCCGCGCGGTGCATCTCCCGGGTGCGGATCAGCACCTCGACGGTGCGGTTCTTCGGCCCGCAGACGCTCGTGTGCAGGGACCGGTAGAGGTTGTTCTTCGGTGAGGCGATGAAGTCCTTGAACCGGCCCGGCACCGGCCGCCAGAGGCCGTGCACGGCACCGAGCGCCGCGTAACAGTCGGTCGGCGGACCATCGACCACGATGGTGATCCGGGGCAGGTCGAACGGAGCGGTGTGGCCACCGGCCACGGTGTCCTTCCAGATCGAGTAGAGGTGCCGGGGCCGCGGGGCGACCTCGGCGTCGACCCGGCTGCGCCGTAGCGCCACCCTGGCCTGCGCGACCACCTCGGCGAGGTAGCTGTCCCAGCCGGGCCGGTCGTGCACGTGCCGCGCGATGCGGGCGTGCTCGTCCGGCTCGAGGTGCAGCAGCACCACGTCGTCCAGCTCCCGTTTGAGGGTCTGGATGCCCAGCCGGTCGCAGAGCGGTACCAGCACCTCCTGGGTCTTGCGGGCGATGCGTTCGCGGGAGGCGGCCGAGCGTACGCCCAGGGTGCGCATGTTGTGCAGCCGGTCGCAGAGTTTGATGATGAGCACCCGGACGTCCTTGCCGGCCGCGATGATCATCTTGCGGATGGTCTCCGCCTCGGCGGCCTGCCCGTAGAACGCCTTGTCGAACTTGGTCACCCCGTCGACCAGGTGGGACACCTCGTGGCCGAAGTCCTCCGCGAGGGCCTGCAACGTGTAACGGGTGTCCTCCACCGTGTCGTGCAGCAGTGCCGCGACCAGAGTGGTGGTGTCCATGCCGAGTTCCGCGCAGATCTGGGCGACCGCCAGCGGGTGGGTGATGAACGGTTCCCCGCTCTTGCGGAACTGCCCCCGGTGCATGTTGTCCGCGATGGTGTACGCCCGGCGCAGCACCGCCGGGTCGGCGCCGGCGTGGATGGCGCGGTGGGTGCGTACCAGTTGCCCGACCGGTTCGGTCTCGGTGGTCGGCCAGGTCAGCAGCGATCGGAGTCGTCTGGTCAGGGGCAGCTCGCCGGGCTGTGTCGGGAGCGCACCGCCCAGGGCGCCGCCGTGGCCGGCGTTGACGTCCACCTGGGACACCCCCTCACGCCTGCTGCACCACCGCCGGAATCCGGCAAGCGGGAGCAGACCCTCGAAACGGGCAGGACTGCACTTCCTTAACAGAGTAAGTGAGTCGACGTAGTCCGATCGGACAGTTGCTCATGAGCGTTCGGACCAGAGTTGCCGGGACGCCGCGCTCTCCGCCTTGGTCAACAGGTCGCGGAACCGTGCCGCGCCGGCCACCGGCGAGGACCATCCGGCGGACATCTCGACCAGTCGGGTCTCCGGTCGCTCCAACCAGGACAGGATCCGCTCCGACTCCTCCGGGCTGGCCGCCGGGACCGGGCCGTGCCCGGCCGGCACCGTCTCGGCGGTGGCCCGGATGGCGGTCAACGTCGGTCGGGGATGGACCCCGGGCGGTGACACGCCGGCACCGGCGAGCCGGCCGTGACGTACCAGCGCCAACTCCCAGCCGCCGCCGGCCGCGGGATGCGCGGCGGCCACCTCGGCGAGCCCACTCAACGCGGCGAGGCGCTGCATGCGTACGGCGGCCCGCAGCACCGCCGCGAGGCGGGAGCGCAGCGCGGCCGCCTCCTCGTAGCGCTGGGCGGCCGAGAGCGCCTCGATCCGCGCGAGCAGGGCGTCCACCACCGGCTGCGGATCGCCGGTGGTGGCGGTGGCGAACGGGGTGACCGCCCGGGCGTCGTACTCCTCGGGTGAGATCCGGTGCTCGCAGGGTGCCGGACAGCGGCCCAGCTCGGCCAGCGCGCAGGCCGGCGTGATCGTGCGCAGCGACAACCGGTGGGTGCACTGCCGTAGCGGCACCGCGTCGTGGAAGCCGGCGGCGGCCAGCTCGGCGGCCCGCCGCGAGGTGAACGGGCCGAGGTACGCGCGGTCGCCCGGGGAGATCTCCCGGACCACCGACAACCTGGGGTACGGCCCGTCGGTCAGCTTCAGCCAGACCACCCGCTCCGGGTACTTCGACCGTCGGTTGTACGGCGGCGCGTGGGCCGCGATCAGCCGCAGCTCACGCACCTCGGCCTCCAGCGAGTGCGCACACTCCACGGCCTCCACCCGTTCGGCGGCGGCCAGCATCTCCGAGATCCGGGCGCGTTTCTCCGCGGCGGTGAAGTAGCTGCGTACCCGGGTGGCGATGTCCCGGGAGGTGCCGACGTAGAGCGGTCGCTCGTCGGCGGCCCGGAAGATGTAGACCCCGGGGGAGCGGGGCAGGCCCTCGGCCAGGTGCCGCTTGCGACGCTGCGTCGGGGTGACCGCGCGGGCGAACTCGATGGCGTCGCCGATGGTGTCGACCCGGTGCCCGCCGAGGCGGCCGATCAGCCCGTGCAGCACGTCGACGGTGGCCCGGGCGTCGTCCAGGGCCCGGTGGGTCGGCTGCGTGGCCGCCCGGAAGTACGCGGCGAGGGTGCCGAGCTTGCGGTTGGGCACCTCGTCGCGCAGCAGCACCCGTCGGGCCAGCGCCGCGGTGTCCAGCACCCGCGGGTTCGGCCAGCGGTAGCCGTGCTTCGCGCAGGCCGCCTTGAGGAAGCCGACGTCGTACGGCGCGTTGTGGGCGACCAGCACCGCGTCCGAGACGAACTCCAGGAAGCTCGGCAGCACCTGCTCGATCGGCGGTGCCGGCAGCAGCATCGCCTGGGTGATGCCGGTCAGCACGGTGATGAAGGGTGGGATCGGCACCCCGGGGTTGACCAGGGTGGCCAGCACCCCCAGCTCCTCGCCGCCGCGCACCTTGACCGCGCCGATCTCGGTGATGCCGCCGCCGTCGGGCGCGCCGCCGGTGGTCTCGAGGTCGACCACCACGAACGTCGTCGCGTACAGCGGCAGCGCCGGGTCGACACCGCCGACGGTCGGGTCGAGGCCGGCCAGCGGCGGTTGCCGGAACTCCTGTGCTGCCATCCGCGGCACCGTAACGGTCCGGTCCGACACTCGCGCCCCACCGGCCCCAGACGTCACCACCGGTCTAGGATGAGAGATCGGCTCACTCACCGGGCGGTGGGCCCGGTCCCGGTGGGAGACTTGCCACATGCCCCTCACCGAGCCGCACGACGACAACCTCCCGCAGGAGGAGCAGGTCGTCGCGGCGCCCGCGGCCGGTGACGGTGCCACTGACGACCCGACGCCGGACCCCGGGCCGGTGGACCCGGGGCAGCCGGAGCCGGAGCCGATCCTGCCCGAGCCGGTGCGGCAGCGGATCGTTTCGCTCACCGCCGCCGTGCTGCCCGGTCTGCCCGCCGACGAGGTGCCCGTGCCGCTGCGTCGGGTCGCCAAGTTCGCCCCGAACCGACGCGCCCGGCTCGGCGCGCCGGCGATCGCCGCCCAACTCGCCGCCGATCCGCTGTTCCGGCAACGGGTCACCGCACGGGTGCTGGCCGACGCCGGTGACCTGGGCACCGCCGTGGTGGAGGGCACCGCGCCCGCCGCCGCCGATCCGGTCGAGGTGGCGGCCCTGGCCTACCTGGCCCGTCCCCGCGGCTGGCGGGAGCTGATCGACGCCAGCGGGGCGGCGGTCCGCGCCGAGGCGGACACGGCGGTGGTGGCCGAACTGGTCCGGCAGGCCGAACAGCGGGCCACCCGGGCCGAGCACGACCGGGCGGTCGCCCGGGTGGAGGCCGACAAGCTGCGCGACGAACTGGCCCGGGTACGCGAGGAACTGGGCCAACTGCGCGAGGAGGCCCGGCAACTGGCTCGTACGCTGCGGGAGAGCCAGGCCCGGGAGCGTCGGGCCAACGAGCTGCTGGCCACCGAGCGGGGCCGGGCCACCCGGGCCGCCGCCGACGCGGACGCCGAACTGCGCCGGGTCCGGGCCCGGCTGGCCGAGGCGGAGGCCGCCGCCGGTGCGGCCCGCAGCAGCGCCAAGGAGGCCCGCTCGGTCGACGACGCGCGACTGTGGCTGCTGCTGGAGACGATCGGTCAGGCCGCCGTCGGGCTGCGCCGGGAGCTGGCCCTGGATCCGGTCGACAAGCTGCCCGCCGACTTCGTGGCCGACTCCTTCACCGATTCCCCCACCGCCACCGGGGCCGCGGCCCGGGCCCAGGACACCGACGACCCGGCCCGGCTGGACCAGCTCCTGGCGCTGCCCCGGGCGCACCTGGTGGTCGACGGCTACAACGTGACCAAACGCGGCTTCGGGGAGATGTCGCTCGAGCAGCAGCGCAAGCGGCTGGTGAGCGGCCTCGGCGGGATCGCCGCGCAGACCGGTGACGAGGTCACGGTGGTCTTCGACGGCGCCGAACGGGTGCACGGCCTACCACCCACCCCGCGTGGCGTGCGGGTGCTGTTCTCCCGCAAGGGTGAGACCGCCGACGAGCTGATCCGCCGACTGGTGCGGGCCGAACCACCGGGCCGTCCGGTGGTGGTGGTGTCCTCCGACCGCGAGGTGGCCGACGGGGTACGCCGGCACGGCGCGTACCCGCTGGGGGCGGATTCGCTGGTGCGCCGGCTGTCGCGGTCCTGAGCCCGGCCGCGGTCCTGAGCCGGCCCTGCGGTGGGCCGACGGGCGTGGGGCGGACCCACCCCGGGACATAGGATGGGCGCCCATGGCGACAGGAGCGGCGGGCATGAGGCGCACAGCGGGCGACGGATCGGTTCGCGCTCGCCGCGGCGGATCACCGGTGCCGGACGGGGCGGCGTGGTGAGCCCGCGAGGATGGGCGCTGCTGACCCTGGCCGGACTGGGTGTCGCCCTGGTCGTGGCGGCGCTGGTGCTGATCCCGTGGCAGCGTCCACCGGCCCCCCGGGCAGACCAGCTCGCCGCCCTGCGTGACCTGCCGACCGAGCAGGTGGAGCGGGCCCGGCAGTTCCGGTCCGCGCTGCGTCCCGGCGGGTGGGCGGCGCTCGGCGTCGGGCTGCTGGTGGCCCTGGCACTCGGGTTGACCCCGCTGGGCAGCCGACTGGTCGAGTTGGCCGGCCGGCCCTTCGGCGGGCACTGGATCGCGCAGGCGATCCTCGGTGGTCTGGCCGTGGTGCTGGTCGCCGACCTGGTGACCCTGCCGTTCTCGGCCTGGCGGCACAGCGTGCTCACCCGTTACGGGCTGGCCACCAACGGCTGGGGCGGCTGGGCGGTGGACCTGCTCAAGTCGTACGCGGTGAGCGCCGTCATCGGTGCGGTGGCGCTGCTTGGCTTCTACACCGTCGTACGACTCGCCCCCCGCTGGTGGTGGGCCTTCGGCGCGGCCGGTGCCGCCACCCTGGTGGCGCTGCTGTCCTTCGTGCTGCCGGTGCTTGTCGAGCCGGTCTTCAACCGGTTCCGCCCGATGGAACCGTCACCGCTGCGCAGCCAACTCATGGAGCTGGCCGAACGGGACGGAGTGCCGGTGCGTGACGTGCTGGTCGCCGACGCCTCCCGGCGCACCCGGGCGGTCAACGCGTACGTTTCCGGGTTGGGACCGACCCGTCGGGTGGTGGTCTACGACAACCTGCTGCGCGAGGCGACGCCGGCCGAGGTGACCGCGGTGGTGGCGCACGAACTGGGCCATGCCCGGGACCGGGACGTACCGGTCGGCACGCTCACCGGCGCGCTCGGCGCCGCCGCCGCGGTGGTGGCGCTCTACCTGATCGGCTCCTGGCCACCGCTGCTGCGCCTGGCCGGGGTCGACTCGGTGGCCCAACCCCGCGCGTTCCCGCTGCTGCTCGCCCTGGTCACGGTGGCCGGGCTGGTCTTCGCCCCGGTGCAGGCGCTGATGTCGCGGCGGGTCGAGGCCCGCGCCGACGCACACGCGCTGGCGTTGACCGGCGACCCGGCCGCGTTCGAGTCGATGCAGCGGCGGCTGTCCGCGGTCAACCTCTCCGACCCCGACCCGCCCCGCTGGGAGTACCTCTACTCGGCGTCGCACCCGTCCACCGTGGAGCGGATCGCCGCTGCCCGCGCGTACGCCCGAAAGGTTTCGCGGTGAGCCGCACGTTGCTGGTGACGAATGATTTTCCGCCCCGGCCGGGCGGCATCCAGTCGTTCGTGCACAACCTCGCGGTGCGCCAGCCGGCCGGTTCGGTGGTGGTGTACGCGTCGCGCTGGGCCGGGGCGGACAAGTTCGACGCCGACCAGCCGTTCGAGGTGGTGCGGGAGCGCACCAAGGTGTTGCTGCCCACCCCCCTCGTGGCGCGCCGGGCCGCCCGACTGGCCCGGTCGTACGGCTGCGACACGGTCTGGTTCGGTGCGGCGGCTCCGCTCGGCCTGCTCGCCGCCGGGCTGCGCCGGCGGGCCGGGATCCGGCGGGTGGTCGCCCTGACCCACGGTCACGAGGTCGGCTGGGCGGCGTTGCCGATGGCCCGGACGGCGCTGCGGCGCATCGCGAAGGACACCGACGTGGTGACCTACCTGGGGGAGTACACCCGCACCCGGCTGGCCCGGGCCGTGGCCGGCCTGACCGAACTGCGGCGACTCGCGCCCGGTGTGGACACCGACGTCTACCACCCGTCCGTCGACGGTGGCGCGGTGCGGCACCGGCTCGGCCTGGCCGACCGGCCGGTGGTGGTCTGCGTGTCGCGGCTGGTGCCCCGCAAGGGCCAGGACATGCTGATCCGGGCGATGCCGCTGATCCGCCGCCGGGTGCCCGACGCCGCGTTGCTGGTGGTCGGCGGCGGACCGTACCGGACCACGCTGGCCCGGCTGGCCCGGCAGTCGGGGGTGGAGCGGGACGTGGTCTTCACCGGTTCGGTGCCCTCGGCAGAACTGCCCGCCCACTACGCGGCCGGCGACGTGTACGCCATGCCGTGCCGCACCCGCAACCGGGGTCTGGACGTCGAAGGGCTCGGCATCGTCTACCTGGAGGCGTCGGCGACGGGCCTGCCGGTGGTCGCCGGCAACTCCGGTGGTGCCCCGGACGCGGTGCGCCAGGGCGAGACGGGCTACGTGGTGGACGGCCGGGATCTCGCCGAACTCGCCGACCGGGTGGCCACCCTGCTGGCCGACCGGGACCTGGCCCGGCAGTTCGGCGCCGCCGGCCGGGCCTGGGTGGAGCGGGAGTGGCGCTGGGAGACGCAGGCGCGACGCCTGGCGACGCTGCTCGACGGCTGAGCCACCGACGGGCCTCGCCGGTCCGGTGTAGCGGCCGGCTCGGGTGGGGACGCTGACCGGCTCCGCGTTGCGGCGGCAGAAGTGGCGGGCTCCGCGGTGCGGTGGCTGGCGTTGCGGTGAGCGGCCGTGGCTGGTTCAGCGGATGCGGGCGAGGATGTGGTCGGGGGAGGCGGGGCGGCCGAAGTGCCAGCCCTGGCCGGCGTCGCAGCCGATCGCCCGCAGCCGCTCGGCCTGTCCGCCGGTCTCCACCCCCTCGGCGGTCACGGTCAGGTCCAGCGCGTGTGCCAGCGAGACCAGCGAGGCGAGGATCCGCTCGTCGGCGCGGGCCTCCGGGGTGCGCAGGCCCCGCACGAACTCGCCGGCCACCTTCAACTCGGTCACCGGCAGGTCCCGCAGATAGGCCAGGTTGCTGTAGCCGGTACCGAAGTCGTCGATGGCGATCCGGATGCCCAGGTCGGCGAGGGCGCGAAGGGCCCGTACCGGCTCCTCGGAGGTGGTCATCATCGTGCTCTCGGTGATCTCCAGTTGGAGCCGGTTGGGCGGCAGGCCGGTACGCCGCAGCAGGGCCCGCACCTCCTGCACCAGACCGGGGCGGCGGACCTGCCGCACCGCCAGGTTGACGCTGACGTACGGGGGCTCACCCGAGGTGGACGTCCAGCCGACCGCCTCGCGGCACGCCTCGGCGAGTACCCAGCCGCCGAGCGGCACGATCAACCCGGTCTCCTCGGCGAGACCGATGAACTTGTCCGGGCGCAGCACCCCGAGCCGTGGGTGGCGCCACCGGACCAGCGCCTCGACGCCCAGCAGCGAACCGTCGTGCAACGAGGTCAACGGCTGGTAGTCGAGGAAGAACTCGCCGCGTTCCAGCCCCGCCGGGATGGCCGCGCACAGCTCCTGGCGGGCCTGTTCCCGGCCGTCGCGCTCCGCGTCGTACAGGGCCCATCCCGCGCCCCCGGCCGACTTGGCCCAGTGCAGGGTGCTGCCCGCGGCCCGCATCAGGTCGTCCGGCGAGGTGCCGGCGACCCGCCGTTCCACGATGCCCACGCTCGCCGTGACGGTCACGTCATGCCCGTCGACCACCACCGGCTCGGAGAGCGCGGCCAGTGCCGCCTCGGCGACGGCGACCACGTCTCCGGTGCCGGTGGACCGTTCGACGAGGACGACGAAGGCGTCCCCGCCGAGCCGCGCGACCAGGTGCGGCTCGACCGCCCGCCGCAGTCGCCGGGCCGCCGCCACCAGGGCCCGGTCGCCGATCTGGTGCCCGAAGGAGTCGTTGACCCGCTTGAACCGGTCCAGGTCGAGGAAGCACAACCCGACCCGGCGGCCGCTGCCGGCCGACGCGTCGACGGCGGCGGCGAGGCGTTCGGCGAAGAGCGTGCGGTTCGGCAGGTCGGTCAGCGGGTCGTGGGTGGCCTGGTGCCGGAAGCGGGCCTCGCTGGCCCGGAGAGCCTGCTCCGCCTCGGCGCGGGCGGTCATCGCGGCCCGCCGGATGGACTCCTGCTCGTCGAGGGTCCGGTCCCGCAGCGCCCGGGCGTAGCCGGTGGCGACCGCGCCCAGCAGGCGGGCCATCCGGTCCTCGATGTCGTCGGCGACCAGGTCGAGGTCGCGGACCAGACGGAGCTGGATCACCTCGACGGTCCGCCCGAGCGCCTCCGCGGAGACGATGTGCGCGGCCACCAGCTCGTTGGCGACCTTGTGCCCGACCCGCAGGTCGAGCGGCTCCGCCCGCAGCGCCTCGGCGAGCAGGTCGGTGAGCCACTGCAGCAGCACCTCGAGCTGGGCGTGGGTCATCGGCAGGTAGCTGGTGCCCGATACCGCCTTCGCCCAGGCGCGGGCGAACACGCCGACGCAGGGCCGGCCGTCCGCGGGCTTACCCACCGAGGCGCCCGACCCCGCCGAGGAACACCGCCCGTTCGGCGTCCTCGGCGCTCTCCGGCGTCTCCGGGCGCCACTGCGGCACCCACACCACGCCGGGCTCGACCAACTCGAAGCCGTCGAAGAACCCGGTCAGCTCGGCCCGGCTGCGTATCCACAGCGGGTTGTCGGTGCGCCGGTAGACCTCCTCGGCCTCGGCCCGCTCGGCCTCGTCCCGGCCGTCGTCGCTGGCCTGCGACAGGACCAGGTAGCTGCCGGGGGCAAGTGCCGCCCGCAGCGTCCGCAGCACCTCGGCCGGCCGGTCGTCGTCGGAGACGAAGTGCAGCACCGCCACCACCAGCACCGCCATCGGCTGGGAGAAGTCGAGCATCGCGCGCACGTCGGGATGGGCCAGGATCCGGTCGGGATGGCGCAGGTCCTCCTGGATCACCGCCGTACGGTCGTTGCCGGCCAGGATCTCCCGGCTGTGCGCCACGGCGACCGGGTCGACGTCGACGTAGACCACCCGCGAGTCGGGGGCGTGCCGTTGCGCGATCTCGTGCACGTTGCCCACGGTGGGGATGCCGGAACCGATGTCCAGGAACTGCCGGATGCCGGCGTCGGTGAGGAACTGCACGGCCCGGCGGAGGAAGGCGCGGTTGGCCTGGGCCATCAGCGGTGCCTGCGGCACCACCGCCACCATCGCTCGAGCGGTCGCCCGGTCCACGGCGAAGTTGTGTGAGCCGCCGAGATAGTAGTCGTACATGCGGGCGACGCTGGGACGTTCGACGTCGATCGACTCGGGTGCCCAGTCCGGCCGCTGCAAGTGCCTCACCCCTTCGCCCACCCTCGGCGGCGACGCCGCCCCGGCGGGTATTCTGCCCCGCTTTCGCGAGGGAGGCCAGAGCCGGTACGGGCCGGAGGCCGTCGATGCGAAGATCCGTGCCCCGCCGAGGTGGGACACGGATCTTCGTCGGTGACGTGCCGATCAGAACTTCGGCGCGTCCGGTGCCTCGAGCAGACCGAGCCGCAGCGCGGTCATCAGCGCCTGTGCCCGGTTGGCCGCGCCGAGCTTCTCGTAGAGCTTCGAGATGTGGGTCTTGGCGGTCGATTCGCTGACGAACAGCTGCTTGGCGATGCCGGCGACGCTCATGCCGTCGGCGAGCAGCCGCAGCACCTGACCCTCGCGGGGGGAGAGTTGCGGGCCGGACGGGGCGAGTCGACGCTTCATCGCCTCGGCCAGGTCGGCGGCGGTGAAGGCGCTGGGGGAGGAGGCGGCGTGCCGGGCGGCGGCGACCACCTCGTCGGCCGGCGCGGTCTTCGGCACGAACGCGCTGGCCCCCGCCTCCAGGGCGCCGAAGAGCTGGTCGTCGCCGGCGTACATGGTGAGCACCACGATGCCCATCGACGCGCTGGACTTGCGCAGCGCCCGGGTGGCCTCCAGGCCGCTGCCGTCGGGCAGCCGCAGATCCATGATCACCACGTCCGGTTGCAGGGCACCGGCCTGCCGGACCCCCTCCGCCGCCGTGGCCGCCTCGCCGACGACCTCGAACTGCCGGTCGCGCTCGAAGGCGTGCCGCAGGCCCTTGCGGATCAAATCGTGATCGTCGACAAGGAGGACCTTGGTACGGGTTGCCGGTGTCGGGCTTGTGGTCATCCTCGGCTTACTCCCCTTCTGCTGCGGCGGCGCTACCGCGAACGTTATCGCGCCGGGGCGGTGAACCGACCACCACCGCGACGGTCGTCCCGCTCGGCTGTCGCGGCCTGATCTCCAACCGGCCCCGGATACGTTCCGCTCTCTCGGCCATGATCGCAAGACCATAGTGCCCGTCCGAGCGCTGGTCACCTATGCCGTGACCGTCATCCGACACTTCGATCTGCGCGTAGGGCGGATCCACCTCGCAGGTGACCCAGAGGTTGGCCGCGCCGGCGTGCTTGCGGGCGTTGGTGACCGCCTCCTGGGCGATGCGCAGCAACTCCGCCTCGGTCGCGGCGGGCAACCGGGCGGTGGACTCGTCCAGGGACAGATGGACCCGCAGTCCGCCGGAGGCGCCGACGGTGCGGGCGTACTCGGCGATCGCGGCGGCCAGGCCGCCGTGCCGGTCCACCTCGCTGCGCAGCTCGAACAGGCTCAGCCGCAGTTCGGTGATCACCCGGGTCACCTCGTGGCGCAGCAGACGCAGCGACTCGGCGGTCTCCTCGGCGTCGTCGTGCACGGTGGCCAACGCGTTGTCGATGCCGTAGCCCACCATCACCAGCTCCTGGGCCACCCCGTCGTGGATCTCCCGGGCCAGCCGCTGCCGCTCCTCGTTGGTGGCCAGCGAGCGCACCTCGTCGAAGAGCAGGGCGGCTTCCAGGCGCAGCGCGGCCGGGCCGGTCAGCGCGGTCACCTGGGCCACCACCGGTGGCGGGTACGCGTGCGCCGTGTCGGTCTCCAGCACCACCAGACCCACCGTGCGCAACCCGGCCACCAGCGGCACGATCAGCGCCGAGACCTCGCCGCCACGGTGTGAGCGGGACTGCGAGCGGGCCGAGGTCTGCGACTGCTGGCTGGCCCAGGCGTCGGCGATGGCCGAGTCGGCGTCGATGGTGGTCTCCCAGTCGACCCGGTCCGCGCCGAGCTGGGCGAGCACCACCAACCGGCCACCACCGCTGGCGGAGAGCACCGCGCCCCGGTCGGTACGGGCCACCGTGCGCAGTTCCTCCAACAGGTGCTCGGAGATCCCGCCCGGATCCAGCGTGGCGCCGGGCAGTTGACGGGCCACCGTACGCAGCTGGGTCAGCAGCCGGGTCGCCTCGGCGTACGGCTGGGGTTTGCTGTCGTGGCGGGCCTGCATCACCCGGTGCAGGGTGCCGGCGGCGTAGAGACCGAGGGCGGCGAGGATCAGCCACTGGGCGCAGACGGCGAGATAGCCGGGCTGGCTGAGCTGGCGAACCCCACCCACCTCGGTGACCGCGCCGGCGAGCAGCAGACTGCCGGCGGTCACGGCGATCAGCGCCGCGCCCTCCCGGAAGCGGCGACGCAGCGCGGTGACGGTCACCGGCACCGCGAGGTAGGGCAGCACGGCGGAAGCGCCGAGACCACCGATGTGCCCGCCGACGGTGGCCACCGCGGCGACCTGGCTGGCCGCCAGACCGAGCACGACCACCTCCGCCACCCGGCTGAGTGGACCGACGAGCCGGTGTTGGGGTGCCAGCATCGCCGGCAGCCCGGCCAGCGCCAGCAGGACGATCCACCACAGCTGGGCCACGTCGCGGGTGGCGAACAGGGTCAGGACGGCGACCAGCGTGAGTACGACGACGCGGGCCGCCGCGGCGAGCGGGTGCGAGCGGGCCAGGGCGGATGTGGAGGCGGGCACGTGACGGATCGTAGTCAGCCGCGGTAGATGTCGGCGATCTCCGCCGCGTACGTCTTGTGCACGACCTGGCGCTTGACCTTCAGCGACGGGGTCAACTCCCCGGTCGCCTCGGTGAAGTCGCGCGGCAGCACCCGGAAGACCTTGATCGCTTCGGCCTTGGAGACCGACTGGTTGGCCCGGTCCACGGCCGCCTGGATCTCCGCGCGCAGCCCCTCGTGCTCGCGCAGTTCCTCGATCCCGGTGTCCGCCGGCAACCCCGCCGACTCCAGCCAGCCCGGCAGGGCCTCCTCGTCGAGGGTGACCAGCGCGGCGATGAACGGCTGCCGGTCTCCCACCACGACGCACTGGCTGACCAGGCGGTGCGACCGGACCTGGTCCTCCAGCACGGCCGGGGCGACGTTCTTGCCGCCGGCCGTCACGATGATCTCCTTCTTCCGACCGGTGATGGTCAGGTAGCCGTCCGCGTCGAGCGAACCCAGGTCGCCGGTGCGGAACCAGCCGTCCGGGGTGAGCGCCTCGGCGGTGGCCGCGTCGTTGTGCCAGTACCCCTGGAAGATGAGATCACCGGCGATGAGCACCTCGCCGTCGTCGTCGATGCGGATGGTCACCCCGGGCAACGGCCTGCCGACCGTGCCGATCCGGGTGAATCCGGGCAGGTTGGCCGAGGCAGCGGGAGAGGTCTCGGTCAGGCCGTACCCCTCGCAGACGGTCACGCCGATGCCCCGGAAGAAGTGGCCGAGCCGGGCGCCGAGCGGTGCGCCGCCGGAGATCGCGTCGCGGCAGCGCCCGCCGAGCGCGGCCCGGAGTTTGCCGTAGACCAGCCGGTCGAAGAGCGCGTGCTGGGCACGCAGCGCCAGGCCCGGCCCGCCGGGCGTCTCGAGCGCCTCGCTGTACGCGATGGCGACCGCCTCGGCCCGGGCGAAGATCCCGCCCTTGCCGCCGGCCTCGGCCTTCTGCTTGGCGCCGTTGTAGACCTTCTCGAAGACGCGCGGCACCGAGAGCACGAAGGTCGGCTTGACCTCCTGCAACTCGGCGACCAGGTTCTTGGTGTCCGAGCAGTGCGCCATCGTGGCCCGGGCCTGCACCACGCCGATCTGGATCAGCCGGGCGAAGGCGTGCGCGAGCGGCAGGAACAGCAGGGTCGACGCGTTCGGCCCGAACAGGTTCGGCAGCACCGGGACGGCGTTGGCGATGTCGGCGTACATGTTGCGGTGGGTCAGCACGCAGCCCTTGGGCCGTCCGGTGGTGCCGCTGGTGTAGATGATCGTCGCCACGTCCGAGGAGCGCAGGCCCGTGCGGCGGCGCTCGATCTCGGTCGGCTCCACCTCCGCGCCGGCGGCCATCAGATCGTCCACCCCACCCAGGTCGATCTGCCAGACGTGGGACAGGGCGGGCAGTTGGTCCCGGACGCCGGCCACCAGCGTGGCGTGTGCGGTGGTCTCCACCACCACGGCCACCGCGCCGGAGTCACCCAGAATCCAGGCGGCCTGCTCGGCGCTGGAGGTCTCGTAGATCGGCACGGTGACCGCACCGGCCGCCCAGATGGCGTAGTCGACGAGCGTCCACTCGTACCGGGTGCGGCTCATCAGCGCCACCCGGTCGCCCGGCCGCACCCCGGCGGCGACCAGCCCGCGGGCGACCGCGGCCACCTCGTCGCGGAACCGCCGGCAGGTCACGTCGGTCCAGGCGCCCGTGGCGTCGCGGCGGACGAACTGCACCGCGTCGGGCGCGGCCTCGGCGTTGTGCCAGACCGGATCGGTGAGGTTGGCCGAATCGCCGACGGTGACGATCGGCGGGACGGTGAACTCGCGCACCTGCACTCCCTCGTGCTCACGGGACCTGGTCGGGCCGCCACCTGCGCGGGTGGCCTCGTCGAAACCTACCCGCCCGGTCGGCCGGGAGCACATCGCAGGTGGGCGGCGCGGCACGCGGGCGGTCGCCGGACGGTAGCCTCCCACCATGGCGGACTCCTCCACCCAGTCGATCATCATCGGCGCGTCACCGGACCGGGTGGCCGCGGTCATCTGTGACTTCCCGAGCTACCCGGAGTGGACCGACGCGGTCCGGGAGGCGGAGGTGATCGAGGAGTACGAGGACGGTTACGCCAGCCAGGTCCGTTTCGTCCTCGACGCGACGGTGATGGCCGACGAGTACGTGCTGGCGTACGCCTACGCCGAGGACCTGTCCCGCGTCGAGTGGCACCTGGTGGCCCCGTCGAAGATGCAGAAGGCGCAGCGGGGCGCGTACGACCTGGAGGCCAACGCCGACGGGAGTACCACCGTGACCTACACCCTGGAGGTGGAGCTCGCGGTCGGGATGCTCGGCATGTTCCGCCGCAAGGCCGAGAAAATGATCATGGATGCGGCGTTGAAGCAGCTCAAGCGCCGGGTAGAAGCATCCGGTGCGGCGCAGTGACGCGTCCGGCGACCCGGCCGCCGCGGTAGAGGAGCCCAGCATGGGTGCGACAGATCCGGGCACGGCCCGGGAAGAGGCGGAGCGGCTGGTCGCCACTCTGCTGGCCACCGTGCGGATGGCCGCCGCCAACCCGGCGGCGGTGCCGCTGGGCCCGCTCGGCGGGATCGTGACCGGTGTCCTCGGTCACAACGACGCCCCGGGGACCGCCCCCGGTGGCACCGGGGGTGGTTTCGCCACCGGCGCGGCCGAATGCTGCGTCTGCCCGGTATGTCGGGGCATCGCCGCGTTGCGCGACCCGAGCCCCGAATTCGCCGAACGACTGGCCACCGGTGCCGGGGACCTGGCCGCTGGCCTGGCCAGTTTCCTGCGCGCCTTCGGCTCGGCCGGTCCGACCGCCGAGCCGGCGTCCGGCTCCGCCGCCGAGGCCACCGCCACCGCCTCCGCCGACCCGTACGGCGACCACGTGTGGCGCGAGGCCACCCGGACCGGGCATGATTCTCAGCCGGCACCGGAGCGGGACGTCTGGTCCGCCGCGACCCGGGTGGAGGACGTCGCCGTCCCGACCGCCGCGCCCGTCGACGCCGCCGGGCCGGTCGCACCGGCCGGACGTCGGGCGTCGACCGAGCGTCGCGTGGTGCCCGCCTCCCGGGTACCCGACGGCGAGCCCGCGCCGGGTGACGAGCCCGCACCGGACGGACGTACCGTGCCCGGCGGGCGGCAGGACGCACCAGGCGACGGGGCCTGACCAGGACGACCCGCACCACCGGCGAGGGCAGGTGTGCGCGGGTGGCACAGCAGAGGGGAGTGGCGGCGGTGACGCTGACCATCGGAGTCGACGTCGGTGGCACCAAGGTGGCCGGCGGTGTCGTCGACGACACCGGCACGGTCCTCGTGCAGACCCGACGGGACACCCCCGCCGACGACGTCGGCAAGACCCGCGACGTCATCATCGAGCTGGTCGCCGAACTGGCCGCCGGCCACGACATCCAGGCGGTCGGCATCGGCGCGGCCGGTTGGATCGACGCCAGCCGTTCCACCGTGCTCTTCGCCCCGAACCTGGCCTGGCGCGACGAGCCGCTGCGGGCGTACGTGAGCGCGGCGGTCGGGCTGCCGGTCATCGTCGAGAACGACGGCAACGTGGCGGCCTGGGCGGAGTTCCGCTACGGCGCCGCCCGCCACGCCGACGACTCGATGGTCATGTTCACCATCGGCACCGGCGTCGGCGGCGGCATCGTGCTCGGCGGCGAGCTGGTCCGCGGCGCCCACGGCATCGCCGCCGAACTCGGCCACATGCTCACCGTCCCCGACGGCCACCAGTGCGGGTGCGGCCGGCTCGGCTGCATCGAGCAGTACGCCAGCGGCAGCGCCCTGGTCCGGTTCGCCCGGGCCGCCGCCCGGCAGGAGCCGCACCGGGCCGCCGCCCTGCTGGAGTTGGCGGACGGGGAGGCCGAGGCGATCACCGGCCCGATGGTCACCGCCGCCGCCAAGGGCGGCGACCCCGTCTCGGCCGAGGCGTTCGCGCAGGTCGGCCGCTGGCTCGGCACCAGCCTGGCGGACATGGCGCAGATTCTCGACCCGCAGATCCTGGTCGTCGGCGGTGGCGTCATCGACGCCGGTGACCTGTTGATGGGCCCCACCCGCCGCTCGTTCACCGACGCGCTGGCGCAACGCAGCCGGCTGCCGGTGGCCGAGATCCGGCCGGCCGAGCTCGGCAACTCCGCCGGCGTCATCGGCGCCGCCGACCTGGCCCGGCGGATCTGACGGTGTCCTCGACACCGCACCCGGTGGCCGAGCACGGGGTGCCGCTGCGCGTGCTGTCGTACAACGTCCACGGCCAGCGCGACGACACCGCCGCGCTGGCCGCGGTGGTGCGCCAGGCGGCACCGGACGTGGTCATCGTCCAGGAGGGACCGCGCCGGTTCCGGTGGCGGGAGAAGTCGGCCGCGTTGGCCGAGTCGTTCGGTCTGGTGGTCGCCGCCGGCGGTTTACCGTCGCTGGGCAACCTGCTGTTGACCAGCCTCCGGGTACGCGTGACCGGCACCCGCTGCCGGCGCTTCCCGCTCACCCCCGGCCGGCACCTGCGCGGCGCCGCGTACGCCGACTGTCGGGTGGGCACCTCGGCCCGGTTCACGGTGGCCGGGTCACACCTGTCCACCGACCCGGTGGAGCGTCCCGGCCAGGCCGAGCTGTTCAAGCGGGACCTGGCCGCCGCGCCTCATCCGGTGATCGCCGCCGCCGACCTCAACGAGGAGCCGGGCGGGCCGGCGTGGCGCACCGTCGCCGACGGGCTGACCGACGCGGCGGTGGCGGCCGACCGGGCCGACCGGCTGACCTACTCGTGCGCGGATCCGCGCCGGCGCATCGACGCGATGTTCGTCGACGCGCGGATCACCGTGGTCGACTACGACGTGGTGGACACGCCGCTGGCCCGGCGGGCCAGTGACCACTTCCCGGTCCTGGTCGACCTGCTGCTGCCCACCACCGCCTGACATCGGCCGCTCGCCGGGCTGGACATCCCGCTCCGTTGTGGAGAGGATTTCGCGCGACCCGGCACTCGTGCCGAGACGAAGGAGACCCCCGGTGCCCACCTCCACCGAGCCCGGCCGGCCAGATCCGGAGACGACCACGCTCGCCCGCGGCCCCGACGGCCGCCCCGTCTCCGACCGGGGCGACACCGTCTGCGTCATCGGTGCCGGTGCCAGCGGCCTGACCGCCGTGAAGAACCTCGCCGAGCACGGCTTCGGGGTCGACTGCTACGAACGGGAGACCGGCGTCGGCGGCGCCTGGAACTGGCGGCACGACCGCAGCCCGGTGTACGCCAGCACCCACCTGATCTCGTCGCGGCCGTTCACCCAGTTCCCCGACTTCCCGATGCCCGACGACTGGCCGGACTACCCGCACCACGGTCAGTTGCTGTCCTACTTCGAGCGCTACGCCGACCACTTCGACCTGCGTCGGCACATCTGGTTCGGCACCGAGGTGGTGCGGGTCGAGCCGGTCGGCGACGACCGGTGGGACGTCACCACCCGCAGCACCGGCGGTTACGGTCCCGAGCGCACCTCCCGGTACGGCGCCGTGGTGATCGCCAACGGGCACAACTGGTCACCGAAGCTGCCCCGCTACGAGGGGCTCGAGCAGTTCCGTGGCGAGGTCATGCACGCCTCGTCGTACAAGGACTCGGCGCAGCTGCGGGGCAAGCGGGTGCTGGTGGTGGGTGCCGGCAACACCGGCTGCGACATCGCCGTGGAGGCCGCCCAGCAGGCGTCGCGGTGTTGGCACTCCACCCGTCGCGGCTACTGGTACGCGCCGAAGTACGTCTTCGGTCGCCCGGCCGACCAGGTCAACGACCTGCTGCTGGCGCTGCGGGTACCGCTGCGGGTCCGGCAGTGGCTCTATCACCGGACGCTGCGACTGACCGTCGGTGACCTGACCCGCTTCGGCCTGCCGAAGCCGGACCACCGGGTGTACGAGACACACCCGATCGCCAACAGCCTGCTCGTCTACCACGTGGGCCACGGCGCGATCACCCCGGTACCGGACGTCGCGCGCTTCCACCCGCACTCGGTGGAACTGACCGACGGCCGGCAGCTCGATCCGGAACTTGTCGTCTTCGCCACCGGTTACCTGCCCCGCTTCGAGTTCCTCGACGGCAAGCTGCTCGGTGACGACGAGGGGGTGGGCCGGCCCCGACTGTGGCTCAACGCCCTCGTACCGGACCATCCCACGCTCGCGGTGACCGGGCTGGTCCAACCGGACTCCGGCATCTTCCCGCTGGCCCACTGGCAGGCCGTGCTCTTCGCCCGGTTGCTGCGGGCACGCGTCAGCCGTCCGGAGCGGGCCGCCGCCTTCGCCGCCCGGGTACGCGCCGGGGCCGGTGAACGCTACTCGGGACAGGTGAAGGACTCCACCCGGCACTGGTTCGAGGTCGGGCACGCCGACTACCTGCGCGCGCTGGAGCGCGCCCTACGCGAGCTGGAGAGCAAGTGACCGAGCGGGTGATGCGCGGCTGGGAGTGGGCGCGGCCGGTGCGCCCGGTCCGGCGTGAGGTGCTCAGCGCCGTCCCGGAGTTGGAGGAGGGGCGACCGCCGCTGCTGTTCGTGCCGGGCTTCGGCCATGGTGCCTGGGCGTACGCGGAGAACTGGCTCGGACATGTCGCCGCCCGTGGCTTCAGCGCCTACGCGATGAGCCTACGCGGGCACGGCGGCAGCGCCCCGGCGCCGGAGGCGACCCTGCGGGCGTACGCCCACGACGTGGTCCAGGTGGCGGCCAGCCTGCCGCGGCGGGCAGTGCTGGTGGGACACGGCGCCGGGGCCCTGGTGGTCGCGCACGCCTTGGCCCGCTACCCGGCGAAGGCGGCGGTGCTGGTGGCGCCGGTCTTCGGCGGTTGGGCGACGCTCGGTACCGCGTTGCGCCGCAACCCGTTCGGCACCCTGCCGGCGGTCTTCGGCGCCGGATTGCGGCTCAACCGCAGGCAGCTGTTCAGCGCGGAACTGCCCGAGGCCGACGCTCGGCGGCACGCCGCGCGGCTGGGGCGGGCGGCCCGGCGGGCCCAGTGGCAGCTGTTGGCCGGCGCCGATCCGGAGCCGGCGGTGGGCGATCCGCCGGTGCTGGTGCTGGGTAGCCCGGACGACCGGGTGGTGCCGTCCGCGGCGCTGACCCGTGCCGCGCGGCGGTACGGTTCGGCTCCGCTGCTCTTTCCCGGCATGGGGCACGACCTGATGCTCGACGCCCGGTGGCGGGAGCCCATCGACGCGATCCTCGACTGGCTGATCAAGGAGCCGGGCCGCGACGACCTCGGCTGAGGTCGCCGCGGGCGTGGCCCGACGGCCGGTCTCAGCCGCCGCCGAGGTGGGCGAGCATCGAACCGCTCTGATCCAGAGTGGACAGGTAGGAGCGGGCCCAGGCCCGGATGTCGTGCTCGTGCAGGTACGCGCGCATGGAGCGCATCCGTTCCCGTACGTCGGCGGGGTCGGCCCGCACCGCCGCGAGCAGTCCCTGCTTGAGCCCCTCCAGGTCGTGCGGGTTGACCAGGTACGCCTGCGGCAGCTCGGCGGCGGCCCCGGCGAACTCGCTGAGCAGCAGCGCGCCGGTGTCGTCGACCCGGGCGGCGACGTACTCCTTGGCGACCAGGTTCATGCCGTCGCGCAGCGGGGTCACCGCCATCACATCGGCGACCCGGTAGAGCGCGGCCAGCTCGGCACGGTCGAACGGCTGGGTGAGGTAGTGGATGGCGGGCTCACCGACCCGGCCGAACTCCCCGTTGATCCGGCCGACCTCCCGCTCCACCCGGTCCCGCAGGATCTGGTACTGGCTGACCCGCTCCCGGCTGGGCACCGCCACCTGCACCAGCACCGTGTCGCGGACCTTGACGTGCCCGCCGGCCAGCAGCTCGCTGTACGCCTTGAGTCGCTGCTCGATGCCCTTGGTGTAGTCCATCCGGTCGACGCTGAGGATCACCTGGTCGGGGCTGCCCAGGTCGTGGCGCAGTCGGCG
Source organism: Micromonospora palythoicola (assembly GCF_036689795.1). Taxonomy (NCBI): domain Bacteria; kingdom Bacillati; phylum Actinomycetota; class Actinomycetes; order Micromonosporales; family Micromonosporaceae; genus Micromonospora; species Micromonospora palythoicola. Next base: position 47,995 of record NZ_JBAGKI010000024.1, read on the forward strand.
AGCCCGGTCGGCCACGTCCGGGCGGTCGGCCAGCGCGGCCATCTCGACGGTGTCGATCGACACCGGGAACGCGCCGATGCGCACCACCCGGTCGTCGATCCCGATCCGTCGGTCGGTGGCCGGCAACCCCAGCACCTTCGTCACCAGCTGGGCGAAGTTGTGCGCCGCCTGGGCGCGCTGGAAGCCGACCAGGTCGGCGCCGAGCATCCCGCGCAGCAGTTCGGCCCGGCGGGGCAGCTGCATGAACAGCTCCGGCGGCGGAAAGGGCACGTGCAGGAAGAAGCCGATGCGCAGGTCGGGTCGCAGCGTGCGGAGCAGCCCCGGCACCAGTTGCAGGTGGTAGTCCTGCACCCAGACCACCGCGCCGGGCTCGGCGACCTGCGCGGTGGCCTCGGCGAACCGCTGGTTGACCCGAAGGTAGGCGTCCCACCAGCGCCGGTGGTGTTGCGGCTGCTCGACCGCGTCGTGGTAGATCGGCCAGAGGGTCGCGTTGGCGAAACCCTCGTAGTGGTCGCGCAGGTCGTCGCCGCTGAGCGGCACGGAGTGCATCCGCACCCCGTCGATGTCGGGCAGGTCGGGCGCGGGACCGGTGCCGCCGGCCCAGCCGACCCAGGTCGCGGGGGTGTGGCGGAGCAGCGGGTGCAGCGCGCTGACCAGCCCACCGGGGCTGCGCCGCCACTCGCAGGCACCGTCGGGTGCCACGCTGTCGTCGATGGGTAGGCGGTTGGCCACCACCACGAGGGAACTCTGTCGCATCTCGGGCATTCCGATCAGCAGGGGAGTGACCGCCACGAGGGAGGAACAACCGGGCAGTCGGCGGGTGACGTGACGTACTGCGGTATTCCTACTGACAGTAAGTTACACCACTGTTACGCGCCTCGGCACGGGCCGTCGCCGTCCCGGTATCCGGACGGCTACCCTGCGCGCCGACTCAGACCACGGCGCCGTCGTCCGGGTCGCGGTCGTCGGCGTCGCCGGGCCGCAGCCGCCACACCAGCGTGACGAAGCCGGCGAGGATGCCGGTGAAACCCAGCAGCGTGACGATGCCCTGGTCGGCGGGGAGCAGATCGGGGAAGAGGAACAGCACGAAGCCGAGCAGCACGGCGAGGATGCCGGCCAGCGCGAACTTCGACACGCGGGGAAGCGGCGGTGGCGGCGGCGGTACGTAACGCTCGTCGTCGTCCGGGTCGTCGGGCAGCTCCGAGCCGAAGGTGTCCAGGCCGTCCAGCAGCGACGGGCCCTCACCGTCGCGGGGCCCACGCCCGACCGACACGCCGGAGATGTCGGCGGCCCACGGCAGCCGGCGCACGTCGGTGGCGGTCGGGCCGGGCTCGTCGGTGCCCGGTCGGGTGGCGGTGGCCGTGCCACCCCGCCCGGCCGGGTCGTCCACGTTCTCGGCGGCGGGCCACGGGTGGTCGCCGGTGTCCGGCGGGGTGTGGAAGCCGGCGACGATCCGTTCCCACTCGGCGTCGATGTCCGGCTCGCCGCCGACCCGGGCGTCGCCGGTCTCGTCGGCGAGCTGACTGAGGTAGTCCCGGGCGGTGCTCAGGTGCGAGCGGTCCACGTAGAGCCGGTCGACCGGCCGGGACGGCACGGTGGTGGTGCGGGTGACCGGGTTCAGGTCGGCCGACGGTTGCAGGTAGGCGGCGATCCCGCCGGCGGCCAGCACGTCGAGCAGGTGCTCGCCGACGCGTGGATCGACATCACCGGCGATGGCGTACTCGCTCGCGTCGAGACCGTTGTCCCGCCGTCCCCGGCGGGCCCCACCCGCTGACACCGACCATCCTCCTCATCGCGCCACCGGCGCGCCCCGCGGCCCCTCGGCGCGCCCCCGCACGCCCCGTGCCCTGAATCGTGACACGTCGAGGGTGGGTTCCGGGAGTGCCTTGTGGCGCGGCGTACGGCCGAACGCCGGCCAGGAGGTCGGTCCGACACCGAACGTGACGGGCGGTTTCGGGCCGAGCGTCCGTTGCCGCGGCCGGCCGGCGGTTCGTAGGCTCGTGCCACGATCACCCGGTCCGGCGCGGTCCGCGGTGACCAACACCTGCCGAAAGGACGCCGGTGCTCTACTGGCTGCTGAAGTACGTGCTGCTCGGCCCGCTGCTGCGGCTCATCTTCCGGCCGCGGGTGGAGGGTCTGCACCACGTGCCGGCGACCGGTCCGGTCATCCTGGCCAGCAACCATCTCTCCTTCTCCGACTCGATCTTCACGCCGCTGATCGTGCCCCGGAAGGTCACCTTCGTGGCCAAGGCGGAGTACTTCACCGGCAAGGGAGTCAAGGGCTGGTTGACCAAGATGTTCTTCACCGGCACCGGCACCATCCCGGTGGACCGCTCCGGTGGCCGGGCCGCCCGTGCCGCGCTGGACACCCAGCTGACGGTGCTGCGCTCCGGTGGCGTCGCCGGCATCTACCCGGAAGGCACCCGTTCGCCCGACGGTCGGCTCTACCGGGGCAAGACCGGGGTGGCCCGCCTGGCGCTGGAGAGCGGTGCGCCGGTGGTGCCGGTGGCGATGCTCAACCTGGACGAGATCCAGCCGCCGGGCCAGCTCATCCCGAACCTGGCCCGGGTACGGATCCGCTTCGGACCGCCGCTGGACTTCTCCCGGTACGCCGGGCTGGCCGGTGACCGGTTCGTCGAGCGGGCGGTCACCGACGAGATCATGTACGAGTTGATGGAGCTCTCCGGCCGGGAGTACGTCGACGTCTACGCCCAGCAGCTCAAGACCCAGCCCACCCCGACGACCGCGCCGGCCACTCCGGTCGCGGCCTGAGCCGCCCGCCCCGCGCGGGTGTGCGGCGCGGCCCGCGCGTCGGTCAGGAGGCGAGCGTCCGGGCGGTGCCGGTGGGTGGATAGGCCAGGGCCAGCAGGCCCGGCGCGGCGTTGCGGTGCGCGAAGGCGCGCAACTCGGTCAGGGGCGCGCCGGCCGTCGCGTGGTCGTCGGTGGCCGCCAGTTCACGTACCGCGAAGGTCAGCGCCAGCATCCGGTCGGTGACGTCGGGAATGCCGGCGTAGATCTCGGCGGCGGCGAGGTGCAGCTCGGCGGCGTGCCGGTGGTTGTCGTCGAACCCGGCCAGCGCGCCGGTCACGGTCCGCAGTGCCGCCTCCGACCAGGGCGTACGGTGGCCGACCCGGTCGAGCATGGCGCGTACCCGGGCCGCGGGCTTGCGTCCGGCGAGGCTGGCCGCCCAGCCGGCCGCCGCGATCCACTCGCCACTGGCCAGCGCCGGCACCGCCGTCCACGACTCGGCCAGCTCGTCGACGAGCGCGGCGGCCTCGTCGAGGCGACCCTGCACCGCCCGGCACAACGCGCCCATCGCGAGCATCGTCCAGTGCAGCCGGTGGAAGCCGCTGCGCCGCGCGGTGTCCAACGCGGCGGCCACGTCGTCGCGCGGCGGCGCCCCGTCCGGCGCCCCGTCGGCGGGCGGGCCCGGCGGCACCGGCTGGCCGCGCAGCACCAGCAGGCACGACCGCAGGCCGCGTACCTGCATGTCCCAGCTGCCGGTCGGGGTGTTCATGCAGGCGTCGGCGGCGGTGAGCAGCCGGTCGAAGTCCCCCTCGAACCAGGCCCGCGTCGCCTCGCTCGAGTAGCTGGTGGTCAGGGTCTGCCCGCTGGCGGTGCGGGCCGGGGCGGCGGCCAGCAGCGCGTCGGAGCGTACCCAGTCGCCCTCCTCGCAGACGGCGTAGGCGAGATTCTGGGTGGCCCGGGGCAACGCGAGCAGCTGACCGGTCCGGCTGGACTCCACGATCGCGTACAACTCGTCGAGCCCGGCCCGGTCGCCGGCCTGGTACCGGGCGGTGGCCGCGGTGATCCGGGCGTTGGTGCGGATCTCGGTCAGCCCGAGCCGCTCGCCGATCTCCGCTGCCGTGTCGGCCGCCGCGACGGCCGGATCACGCTCGTAGTTGAGCATGTGCAGCCGCCCCAGCTCGGCGAAGGCGTCGGCCTTCTGCGCGCTGTCCGGCAGCGGGTCGAACAGCCGTACCGCCCGGTCCAGACAGGCCAGTGCCGCCGGTCGGTCGGCGCGCAGCCACGCCGCCTGGCCGAGCAGCGTCCAGGCCCGCGCCGCGCACGCCTCGTCGCCGTACGCGAGCAGCCGCTCGGCGAGCGCCTGCACCTGCTCCGGTCCACCGCCGGAGAGGAAGGCGTTGCCGTCGCGGTGGAACGAGATCTCAGTGCTCAACAGCTCCAACTGGAGCCGGCCCACCGGATCCGAGTCGTCGGCCAGGCCGAGCGCCCGGGCCGCGTGGCCGGCGGCGGCGTCCAGCCCGTGCAGCGCGTACGCCCGGCGGGCCGCCCGGTGCAGTGCGGCCCGGGCCGGCGCGGCGTAGCGGTTGGTCTCCATGCCCAGCGAGCGGGCGATCTCGTGCGCCGCCCAGCGGTGGTGCGCCAGCACCTCGGCCAGGTCGGTGTCCCGACTCTGCGACAGGGTGTCCAACCAGTCGGCGGTGCGATCGTGCCGGGCCACCCGCTCGGTCCGGGGCAGCCGCTGGTAGCACACGTCCCGGACCAGGACGTGTCGGAAGCGGTACTCCGGCTGGCCGGCCATCGTGGAGGTGGTCTGCTCGTGGACGAAGTCCCGCTGTTCCAGCCGACGCAGGGCACGCTCGACGGACTCGACCGGCTGGCCGACGGCGGCGGCCACCGCGCCCGGCCAGAACTGCACCCCGACCACGGCGGCGGCCAGCAGCACCGCCCGGTCCTTGGCGTCGAGCAGGTCGACCCGGTTGGCGATGACCGCGTGCACGCTCTCCGGCATCGGCAGGTCCAGGTGCTTCTCCAGCGACCAGCCACGGCCGGACTGTCGCAGCGCCCCCTGCTCGATCAGCATCCGGACGTACTCGTGGGCGTAGAGCGGATTGCCGCCGGCCACCTCCACCAGCGGGGTGAGCAGGTCGGCGGAGAACGCGGCCTGGCCGAACATGTGCGCGTACAACGCGGCGATGCCGGTGTCCCGCAACGGCGGCAGGGCGATGGTGACCGAACCGGTGATGGTCCCCGCCCAGCTCGGATCCCGGTCGACGAGTTCCGGGCGGGCGGTGCACAGCAGCAGCAGCGGTACGTCCCGCGCCGCCGCGCCCAGCAACTCCACGAAGCGCAGCATCGGATCGTCGGCCCAGTGCAGATCCTCGAAGACCAGCACGGTGGGGCGACGGGCCGCCAGGGCCAGCAGGAACCGCCGCCACGCCGACTCCGCCTCCTCCGCCGGCAGCGGGTTACCGGCCAGCCCGACCAGCGGACGCAGCGCGTCGGCCACCCGGCCCCGCTCGGCGACACCGACCAGCTCGCCGACGGCGGCGGCCAGCCGTTGCGCGGCGCTGGCCGCCGGATCGGTGTCGAGGATGCCCGCCTCGGCCTTGACGATGTCGGCGAGCGCGGCGAACGTGACGTTCTCGCCGAACGGTGGACACCTGCCGATCCGCCAGGTCAGCGGCTCGTCCACCAGCCGGCCGGTGTGCCGGTGCAACTCGCGGACCAGCCGGCTCTTGCCGATGCCGGCCCGGCCGAAGACGGTCACCACCTGGGGTCGGCGGTCGCGCAGGCTGCGGTGCAGGGCGTTGACCAGCATGCCCAGCTCGTGTTCCCGGTCGATCAGGGGAGTGGTGTCCGGTTCCCGATCGGTGGGCTGCTGACGTACCGCGGACCGGGCCAGCCACACCTCGGTCGGTGCCGACCGACCGCGCAGGGTGACCGGGGGTTGCTCGTCGTACCGGATGGTGTCCCGGGTCAGCGCGTGCGTGGCGCCGTCGACAAGCACCCCGCCCGACGGCGCCGCCGACTGCAACCGGGAGGCGGTGTTGACCACGTCGCCGGCGACGATCGCCTGCCCACCGTCGCGGGCGGCGGCCACGTCGACGAGCGCCTCACCGGTCGCCACCCCGACCCGGAAGCGCAACCCGTCGGTGCCGGTCGGGGTGAACCGGGTCAGCACCCGCTGCAACTCCAACCCGGCCCGCACACACCGCAACGCGTCGGTCTCGGTGGCCACCGGCGCACCGAACAGCGCCATCACCGCGTCGCCGATGTACTTCTCCACCACCCCGCCGTACTGGCCGACCACCCGGCGGGCCGCCGAGAAGAAGCCGGTCTGCATGCCCCGGACCAGCTCCGGGTCGGCCCGCTCGACGTACGGGGTGAAGTCGATGAGGTCGACGAAGAGCACGCTGACCCGGCGGCGATCCTCCTGGTTCAGGGCGCCCGGTCGGTCGGTGCCGGCCCGGGGCGCGCCGCAGGAGGTGCAGAAGGCCACGTCCGGCGCGAGCGGGCGCAGGCAGTGCGGGCAGACGGCACCGAGTTCCGCGCCGCAGCCACCGCAGAAGCGGTCGCCCTCGGCGGCGGTACGTCCACAGCGGTCACACTGCGCGGCGATGACACCCTCCAGTGGCAGGCCCCCGACCCCCCGGGGCGCAGCATCGAGTATCGCTGTCGGACGCACTGTCGGGTACCGGGCTGTTGGCTTGTGGACACTCAGCCGGGCAGTTCACCACGCTTCGGAACGGCTAGATTCAGGCAGCCGATTCGTTGACCGCTGATCAGGGGGACAGCTCCATGGTGTACGTGATGCTGAAGAGTGACTGGACCGACGGAAACGGGGTCGCCCACTCCGCCGGAGACTCGGTGGACGTGGACGCCGCCACCCTCGCGCAGCTCCAGGCCCAGGGGATCGTCGGCGAGGTGCCCGGCGGTGGCAAGGACGGTACGGACTGGGTCGGACCGGGTGGGACGGACTGGGTCGGACCGGGCAGCACCAAGCCCTGACCGAACGCGCGTGGGCGGGGCCGGGACAATCGTCCCGGCCCCGCCTCGGTCTTCGCCGCCGCGTTCGGTGCGGGGCCGCTCAACGCTCGTTCATGCCGGCGCGGCGGCGCAGCGCGGGCACGTCGGTGACCACGATCCGCCGGCCCTCGGTGCGCAGCCAACCCCGGCTGGCGAACGACCCGATCGCCTGGTTGACGCTCTGCCGGGACCCGCCGGCCATCTCGGCGAGCTGGCTCTGGTTCAGCTCGATGGTGATCATCGGGGCCTGGCTCTCGCCGGCGAGCCGGACCAGCGTCTTGGCCACCCGGCCGGGCAGATCGAGGAAGACGTGGTCGGCGTTCTGCTCGGTCAACCGGCGGATCAACGCACCGAGGGACCGCATCACCGCGTCGAGGATGCGCGCGTTCGAGTGCACCAGCTCCATGAAGGCCGGGCGGGACAACGCCAGCGCGGCGGTGTCCTCGATCGCCTCGGCCGAGGTCGAGCGGGTCGAGGCGTCCAGCAGGGAGACCTCGCCCAGCACGTCCGGTGGTCGCATCACGGTCAGGATCGCCCGCTCGCCGGTGGGCGCGGTCCGGAACACGGCCACCGCGCCCCGCCGCAGGATGATCAGCGACTCGCCCGGGTCGTTCTCCACGAACAGCAGCTGCCCCTTGCGGTAGGTGCGGGGCACCGCCGCGGCGACCACCCGCTGGCGTACCTCCGGCTCGAGTCCGGCGAACATGTCAACGCCGGTGAGCGCGTCGCCCGGCTCCGGCAGGCGCATCTCCACGGCCCCACCCCTCCCCGGTCAAGGACCCCAACTCGCTCACCGGGTGAGCCTGAAGGCCCTGACGAGGTGATCCGACACCCGTTCGGCGTCCGGCAGCGGTAACACATCAGATCATGACGGTCCGGTCGCGTGCTGTACACCCCTCAAATCACTTCCGTGACCGGTTCGAGCTGGGCGTGACCTCGGTGCGGGGCCATGGAAGCGCTCCCGGTGTCGCCGACCCGATGGACGGGCCGCGGTGACCGTCGGCGAGGATGGTGGCGATGGCCTACCGCTACTTCTACGACTGCGAGTTCATCGAGGACGGCCGGACCGTCGAACTGGTCTCGATCGGCGTCGTCGACGAGCACGGCCGCGAGTTCTACGCGGTCTCCACCGAGTTCGACGCGTCCCGTGCGGTGCCCTGGGTGCGTCGCAACGTCCTGGACAAGCTGCCCTCCCCGGCCGACCGGGCGTGGCGGTCCCGCGAACGCATCCGCGACGACCTGTACGAGTTCCTGGTCGAGCCGATCCGGGACCGGCCCGGCGAGGAGGTGGAGCTGTGGGCCTGGTACGCGGCGTACGACCACGTGGCGTTGGCGCAGTTGTGGGGCGCGATGCCGGCGCTGCCCCGGGAGATCCCCCGGTACACCAAGGAGTTGCGGCAGCTGTGGGACGACCGGGGGCGGCCCCCGCTGCCGAACGCCGCAGCGGCCCGACACGACGCGCTGGTCGACGCCCGGCACAACCTGGCCCGGTGGCGGGCGATGACCGGTTCGTGAGATCCGGCGATTCGGTGGTTTGACCGGAGCCGTCCCGGGCACCGGGTTCGCCGAAGGGGTCCGAGGCGAGGGAGTTGCCGGCGTGGGCAGGCGCAGGGGAGTACCGACGTGAGCGGCGGGGTGATCGGCGGCCGGCGGGCCCGGGCCCGGATCACCGAGCTGATCCGGGCCGCGCGGATCTGCGTCATGACCACGATCTCCCTCGACGGTCGGCTGCTGGGCCGGCCGATGGTGCTGCAACGGGCGGAGTTCGACGGGCAGTTGTGGTTCTTCGCGTACGCCGACTCGGCGACCGTCCGCCAGGTGCGGGTGAACCCGGAGGTCGAGCTGGGCCTGTACGACCCGCGGGCGCAGGTCTGGGCCTCGATCACCGGCAGTGCCCGGGACGACCACGACCAGGCCCGCGCCGAACGACTGTGGCATCCCGGGCTGGCCGCCTGGTTTCCGGACGGTCCGGCCACCGCCGGTCTCACGCTGGTCGGCGTGCACCCGACGGCCGCACGGTGCTGGGACGCCAGCGGTGAGCAGGTCGAGCTGATCGGCCCGGTGTGCGCCGCGCCCACCGGTGGATCCCCGGCCGATCGCCGGGAGGACGGCTACTGACCGGTAGTGGGGCGCGGTGTGCGTCGTACCGGGCGGCGACTACAGTTCGTAGGGACGGCCCGCCCCGGGCCGGCAACGGTGCCGAGGTCCGCGCTGACACATATCCTGGGGCTTGATCGGGCTTGACCAGATGCTCCCCAGGAGGATGAGCAGATCATGCGTATCGGCGTGCTCACCGGCGGCGGCGACTGCCCGGGTCTCAACGCGGTCATCCGGGCGGTGGTCCGTAAGGGCGTCGCCAGCTACGGCCACGAGTTCGTGGGTTTCCAGGACGGTTGGAAGGGCCCGCTGGAGGGCTTGTCCCGTCCGCTCGGCATCGCGGAGGTCCGCGGCATCCTGCCCCGTGGCGGCACGATCCTCGGCTCCTCCCGGACCAACCCCTTCAAGATCGAGAACGGCGTCGAGCGGATCAAGGACAACCTGGCCGCGCAGGGCGTCGACGCGCTCATCGCCATCGGCGGTGAGGACACCCTCGGCGTCGCCACCAAGCTCCACGAGCTGGGCGTCAACGTCATCGGCGTGCCGAAGACCATCGACAACGACCTCGGCGCGACCGACTACACGTTCGGGTTCGACACGGCCGTCAACATCGCCATGGAGGCGATCGACCGGCTGCACACCACCGCCGAGAGCCACCACCGCACCCTGGTGGTCGAGGTGATGGGCCGGCACGCCGGTTGGATCGCCCTGCACGCCGGTCTGGCCGGCGGTGCCAACGTGATCCTGCTTCCCGAGCGGAACTTCGACGTCGAGCAGGTCGCCGGCTACGTCGAGAAGCGCTTCCAGCACCAGTACGCCCCGATCGTCGTGGTCGCCGAGGGTGCCCAGCCGTTGGAGGGCCAGATGGTCCTGCAGAACCAGGAGCTGGACGCGTTCGGGCACGTCCGGCTCGGTGGCATCGGCCAGTGGCTGGCCGAGCAGCTGGAAGCCAAGACCGGCAAGGAGGCCCGCACCGTCGTGCTCGGCCACATCCAGCGCGGCGGCACCCCCACCGCGTTCGACCGGGTGCTCGCCACCCGGCTGGGCCTGCAGGCCATCGACGCCGCCCACGAGGGCGACTGGGGCAAGATGGTCGCGATGCAGAGCACGAACATCGTCCGCGTCCCGCTCGCCGACGCCACCGCCGAGTTGAAGACCGTGCCGCTGGAGCGGTACGCCGAGGCCGAGGTCTTCTTCGGTAGCTGATCGTCCATCCGGCGTCGCGGTCGGGCCTCGGGTCCGCCGCGACGCCGGCCCACGAAGGGGATACGCCAGGTGTCAGCCGAGGTGCACACCGTCGCGGTGATCGGCGCCGGCAAGATCGGTGAGCTGGTGCTCTCCGGGCTGCTGCGGTCCGGCTGGCCGGCGGACCGGCTGCTGGCCACCGCCCGCCGCCCGGCCCGTGCCGAGGAACTGGCCGCCCGCTACGGCGTACGGGTGGTGGACAACCTCACCGCCGTGGACGAGGCCGAGGTGCTGGCCGTCGCGGTGAAGCCGCAGGACGCCGCCGCGCTGCTGGACGAGATCGGCCCCAAGGTGCCGCCCGGCAAGCTGCTGGTCTCGCTCTGCGCCGGCCTGCCGAGCAGCTTCTTCAGCCGCCGGCTGCCCGAGGGCACCCCGGTGGTGCGGGTGATGACCAACACCCCGGCGCTGGTGGACCAGGCGATGACCGCGATCTCGGCCGGCGCGCACGCCACCGGTGAGCACCTGGCGCTCGCCGAGGAGATGTTCAAGCCGCTGGGCGCCACCATCCGGGTACCCGAGACCCAGCAGGACGCGGTGACCGCCCTGTCCGGTTCCGGTCCGGCCTACTTCTACCTGCTGGTCGAGGCGATGACCGACGCCGGCATCCTGCTCGGCCTGCCCCGCCAGGTGGCGCACGACCTGATCGTGCAGACGGCGATCGGGTCCGCGGTGATGCTGCGCGACTCCGGCGAGCACCCGGTCAAGCTGCGCGAGGCGGTCACCTCACCCGCCGGCACCACCATCTCCGCCATCCGCGAGTTGGAGAACCACGGCGTCCGCGCCGCCCTGCTGGCCGCCCTAGAAGCCGCCCGCGACCGCGCCCGAGAACTAGCCACCCAAGCCGAGTAACCCCTCCCTCCCCACCCCCCGTTCATCCCCGTTGATCATGAGGTTAGCGGCAGTAGTCGATCTTTGAAGTGCCGCTAACCTCATGATCAACGGGAGTGGGACGCTTTCGGCGTACCGAAGTGTGGTGGGGGGTCGGTGCGGTGATCGGGGTGGCGCATACTGGCGCGGTGTTCACTCTCGCTCAGGCTCGGCACCTGGTGGCCACCCTGCATCCCCGGATCGAGGAACTGATCCGGGTCCGGGCCGACCTGGCCGAGTTGCAGGCCGACCTGGCCGGCCACGGGCTCAGCGCGCTCGGTGGTCGGGCCGAGGTCAAGGGCCTGGAGGCCCGGCTGTACGCGGTCCTCGACGAGATCCAGCAGCACGGCATCGAGGTCAAGAGCGTGGCACCGGTGCTGCTCGACTTCCCGGGTGAGCGCGAGGGGCGACAGGTGCTCTGGTGCTGGCTGGAAGGGGACACCGACGTGCGCTGGTACCACCGCGCCGACTGCGGCTTCGCCGGCCGCCGCCCGATCTGACCCTGCCCCGGCCGGAACCCGCGGCACTCGCCGTCGTGCCGACCCGATCGCTGCCGGTTCCGCAACGGTCCCGCGGGCGTGCCGAGCCTCGGCCGGTGGTGGGCGGCCGGGGAGGCGCCGGTCGGTGCCGAGACGCGAGGGCGGCTAATCTCTGCCGGTGAGTGGAGTGCGGCGGGCGAGTGTGGACGACGCCCGGGAACTGGTCCGGTTGCGGGCGGTCATGTTGGCCGCGATGGATGGCGTGCCACCGGAGCCCGGCGAATGGCAGCACACCGCCCTGCGTACGCTCCGGCGGCAGCTGCCGGATCCGGAGGCCGACCTCGCCGCCTACGTGGTGGATGCGCCGGGCCGACCGGGGACGCTTGCCGCCTGTGCGGTCGGGGTGGTCGACCTGCGGCTCGGCGGGCCGGCGGATCCGAGTGGCCGGTGCGGGTACGTCTTCAACGTGGCGACCGACCCGGCGTACCGTCGTCGGGGTTTCTCGCGGGCCTGCCTGGGCGCGGTGCTCGACTGGTTCACCGAGCGCGGCGTGCGCACGGTGGACCTGAAGGCCAGTCCGGAGGGCGAGCCGCTCTACCGGGAGCTGGGCTTCCGTCCCACGTCGATGGCCGGGATGCGGCGAGGTGGGCGCTGATGTTCGCCCTGGCGTTGGGTGCGGGAGCCGAGCTGCGGCCGCTGAATCCGTGGCACGCCGAGGAGTTCCTGGGCAATCTGGATCGGGCCCGGGAGCACATCGCGCCGTGGGTGTCGCCGTCCTTCGTGGCCCCCGACCTCGACCGGGCGCGACACGTGCTCCAGCGTTACGCCGACCGGTGGGCCCGCGACGACGGGGGCATCTGGGGGATCTGGTCGGGCGGCACCCTGGTCGGCGGGGTGCTGCTGGTGTCGCTCGATGCGGCGTCCGGGGTGTGCGAGGCGGGCTGCTGGCTGGAACCGGCCGCCGAGGGACGGGGGCTGGTGACCCGGGCGGTCGAACGGCTCATCGACTGGGTGCTCGTCGAGCGCGGGCTGCACCGCGTCGAGTGGCGCACCAACGCCGGCAACGTGCGTAGCATCGCGGTGGCCCGCCGGCTGGGCATGCGCCGCGACGGTGTGCTGCGGGACGCGTTACCGGGTCCGCAGGGGCGTATCGACCTGGAGGTCTGGTCGGTGTTGGCCCCTGAGTGGCAGGCCCGACGCGCCGGCAGTGACGAGCCGCGCTGAGCCGAGGATCGGGCGGGCGCCGGCAGTGGCGAGCCGCGTTGAGTCGAGGTGAGCTTGGGCGTATCCACGGGGCTGGCGTCGGGTGTCGGAGTGCGGCCGGTCAGCCGGCGGCAGCGAGGGCGGAGCGCAGGATGCCCGTGCCGGCCGGGGCTTCCCGCGCCGCGTCCGAAGGATCAGCGGAGTAGATCACTCCGTAGGCCGGGGTGTCCGGCTGGAAGCGCCAGCCTTCGGCGAGCGCACCGACGTCTACCGCGTCGTACCCGATCCGGTCCAGGAAGTCGGTCACGGTGGCCTTGGCCTCGGGGTCGTCACCGGCGATCGGCAGCGCGGTACGGTCGGCGGCGCCGCCGGGCCGGGCCAGGGTGAGCAGGTGCTTGAAGAAGATGTTGTTGAACGCCTTCACCACGCGGGACTGCGGCAGGTGACGTTGCAGCAGCTCGCTGCTGGTGACCGTGCCCTCGTCCAACTCGGGGATCTGACCGTCCCGCTGTGGGTAGTAGTTGTTGGTGTCGATGACCACCTTGCCGGTCAGCGGCTCGGCCGGCACGGACCGGTACGACTTGAGCGGAATGGTGACCACCGCCAGATCACCGGCGTGGGCCGCCGCCTCGACGGTGCCGGCGCTCGCCCGTGGTCCCAGCTCGTCGACCAGGTCGGCCAGGGTCGCCGGCCCACGTGAGTTGCTCAGCACCACGTCGTACCCGGCGTCCACCGCCAACCGCGCCACCGTCCCGCCGATGTGCCCGCTGCCGATCAGCCCCACCGTCGCCATACCGCACCCCTCCACCGCGCTGGCCTGCCTCGAACCTACCTCGCTCCGCCGGCGCACCCACCGGCTCGTCGATCATGCAGTTCCGGTCGGTCCAATAGTGTGCGAAAGCCACAAAAGGGCGACCACAACTGCAAGATCGCCGAGGCGGGGGTGGGGGTGGGGTGGTTATGCGGGGAGGGTTTTGTCGATGGTGGCGCGGAGGGTGGGGTCGTCGGGGGTGACGGTGGGGGCGAAGCGGGCGGCGACGGAGCCGTCGGGAGCGACGAGGAACTTCTCGAAGTTCCAGCGGACGTCACCGGCGTGTCCGTCGGCGTCGGCGGTGTCCACCAGGGCCGCGTACAGCGGGTGGCGGTCGGGGCCGTTCACCTCGACCTTCTCCGTGATGGGGAAGGTGACGCCGTAGTTGACCTGGCAGAACTCGCTGATCTCCGCCGCGCTGCCCGGTTCCTGGCCGGCGAACTGGTTGCACGGCACGCCGAGCACGGTCAGCCCGCGGTCGGCGTACTCGTCCTGCAGGGCCTGTAGGCCCGCGTACTGCGGGGTGAGGCCGCAGCGGGAGGCGACGTTGACGATCAGCAGGGCGCGTCCGCGGTACTGGGCGAGGTCGGCCGGGCCGCCGGCGAGGGCGCCGATCGGAATGTCGAAGACGGTCATGCCCGGAGGTTACCCGCCGCGCCGGTGCTCGCGGGCGCGGCGGGTGGGGTGAGGTTACCGAGTGGTATCCGACCCTTGGCCGGCGGTGATGTCGATCTGGCCGTCCGGGGCAATCGATACATGGACATCTTGACGAAGTGGTGGCGTGTGAGTAGCGTCTCCTCATCCTTTTGGAAAGTTTCCTAACTGTTTGGAGACGCCACATGAAGAGATCGCTTCGCCGGGCCCTCTGGGTCGGCGCCGTGGTCGCGGTGACCGTCGCCACGGTCCCGATGGCCTCGGCGTTCGGCGCCGGAAGCGTGACCACCTCGTTCACCCGGGTGTCGGACTGGGGGACGGGGCACGAAACGCGGGTCACCATCACCAACGGGTCGGACGCCAGCGTCAGCACCTGGCGTATCGAGTTCGAGCTGCCCTCGGGCACCAGCATCAGCAGCTCCTGGGACGCCGACGTCACCCGCAACGGCAACCGCTATGTGGCGGTCAAGAAGAGCTGGGCCGGTGCGCTGGCCCCGGGCGCCTCCTTCAGCTGGGGCTACAACGGCACCGGCGGGTACCGGGCGCCGCTGAACTGCACGATCAACGGCGCGTCGTGCGGCGGCGGCACCCCGCCGCCCACCACCGCACCGCCCACCACCACCCCACCGACGACCACGCCGCCCACCACCCCGCCGCCGACCACCCCGCCCCCGACCACCACGCCGCCGAACCCGGGCGCACAGAAGGTGGTCGGCTACTTCGCCCAATGGGGCGTCTACGCCCGCAACTACCACGTGCGGAACATCCACACCAGCGGCTCGGCCGCGAAGCTGACCCACATCCTGTACGCCTTCGGCAACACCACCGGCGGCCGGTGCACCATCGGCGACAGCTACGCCGACTACGAGAAGGCGTACACCGCGGCGGACAGTGTCGACGGCGTCGCCGACACCTGGGACCAGCCGCTGCGCGGCAGCTTCAACCAGCTGCGCAAGCTCAAGAAGATGTACCCGCACCTCAAGGTGATCTGGTCGTTCGGTGGCTGGACCTGGTCCGGCGGCTTCACCCAGGCCGCGCAGAACCCGACCGCCTTCGCCGAGAGCTGCTACAACCTGGTCGAGGACCCGCGCTGGGCGGACGTCTTCGACGGCATCGACATCGACTGGGAGTACCCGAACGCCTGCGGTCTGACCTGTGACGCCAGCGGCCCGAACGCGTTCAAGAACGTGGCCAGCGCGCTGCGTGCCCGGTTCGGCTCGAACAACCTGGTCACCGCCGCGATCACCGCCGACGGCAGCAACGGCGGCAAGATCGACGCGACCGACTACGCCGGTGCCGCCACGCACCTCAACTGGATCATGCCGATGACGTACGACTACTTCGGCGCCTTCGCCCCGCAGGGCCCCACCGCCCCGCACTCGCCGCTGTACTCGTACTCCGGCATTCCGCAGCAGGGCTTCTGGTCCGACGCGGCGATCCAGAAGCTCAAGAGCAAGGGCATCCCGGCCAACAAGCTGCTGCTCGGCATCGGCTTCTACGGCCGGGGCTGGACCGGGGTCACCCAGTCCACGCCGGGCGGCACCGCGACCGGGCCGGCGCCGGGCACCTACGAGCAGGGCATCGAGGACTACAAGGTGCTCAAGAACACCTGCCCGGCCACCGGCACCGTCGGCGGCACGGCGTACGCCAAGTGTGGCAGCAACTGGTGGAGCTACGACACCCCGTCGACCATCGGCGGCAAGATGACGTACGCCAGGAACCAGGGCCTCGGTGGCGCCTTCTTCTGGGAGCTCTCCGGTGACACCGGCAACGGTGAGCTGATCAGCGCCATCAAGGGCGGCCTCGGCTGAGCCGACGGTCGACGCACCACCCACACGACGGGGAGGGGCCCCGCACCGGCCCCTCCCCGTCCGGCGTGCCCGGGGTCGATCTCGATGCCCGCACGGCGGTGTGACAGACTCGCCGCTCGACCGTGTCTCGATGTCCGCCATCGAGGGAGGTGACGATGCGGGTCACGAACCGGCGTCCGGCGGGTACCGCCGCGCTCCTCGCCAGCCTGCCGTTCGCACTTGTCGGCTGTGGTTTCGTCGGCGGTGAGCCCGAGGCGGAGCAACCCGGACGGGCACCGGCCGAGGAGGCCATGCTGAAGTCCCGCGAGCGGGTCCAGGCGTACCTGGACGCGATGGCGGCCAAGGACGTGGCGGCCGGTCGTAGCCAGCTCTGCGCGGTGCTGCACGAGGCGTTCGACGCCGCCGCCACCGAGCCGAACGGCGACTTCGCCGACCACTTCGAGGTGTCGAAGTCCGAGATCACCGACATCCGGCCCGGCCCGTCCGGGCAGGAGGTCAGCACGAAGGTCACGGTGGCCGTCGGCAAGAAGAAGGCCACCCGTCCGCTGCTGTTCACCGTCACCCGCGACGGGCTCGACTGGTGCATCTCCGACGAGCGGCCCGGCGGGCACAGCCCTGCCCCGGCACCCACGCCCTGACCTGCGCCACCGTCGAGGGTCGTCCATCTGCCGGAACCCGGCCCCTCGCCGGTCGCCCACCCGGCTGGTCGCCGTACGCTGAATACCATGCGCCATGAGTGGCATCAGTTGAGTCATCCCGCCGTGGGCAGCCCGGTGCTGCAGACCAGCCGCCCGACCGTCGACTCCGCCGAGGACGAGGCTTTCGGCCTGGACCGCTGGCGGGAGCTGCCGCGCGCCCAGACCCCTCCCTGGCCCGACGCGGCCCAGGTCGCCGAGGTCTGCAAGGTGCTCGACACCGTGCCGTCGGTGGTCGCTCCGTACGAGGTCGATCAGCTGCGCCAGCGCCTGGCGCTGGTCTGCGAGGGCAAAGCGTTCCTGCTTCAGGGCGGTGACTGCGCGGAGACGTTCGCCGACAACACCGAGAGCCACCTGCTGGCCAACGCCCGCACCCTGCTGCAGATGGCGATCGTGCTGACCTACGGCGCGTCGTTGCCGGTGGTCAAGGTGGCCCGGGTGGCCGGGCAGTACACCAAGCCCCGATCGCTGCCGACCGACGCGCGGGGCCTGCCGGCCTACCGCGGCGACATGATCAACTCACTGGAGACCACGCCCGAGGCTCGGGTCGCCGACCCGCAGCGCATGATCAGGGCGTACGCGAACTCGGCCGCCGCCATGAACATGTTGCGGGCCTACCTGGCCGGCGGGCTGGCCGACCTGCACGCGGTGCACGACTGGAACAAGGGATTCGTGCGCAACTCCCCGGCCGGCGAGCGGTACGAGGCGATCGCCCGGGAGATCGACCGGGCCCTGGCGTTCATCCGCGCCTGCGGGATGACCGACGACGAGGCGTTGCGTACGGTCACCCTGTACTGCTCGCACGAGGCTCTCGCGCTGGAGTACGACCGGGCGTTGACCCGGGTCTCCGGCGACCGGCCGTACGGGCTGTCCGGGCACTTCCTGTGGATCGGTGAGCGCACCCGGCAGATCGACGGCGCGCACATCGACTTCATCTCCCGCATCGCCAACCCGATCGGGGTCAAGCTCGGCCCGACCACCACTCCGGACGAGGCGATCGAGCTCTGCGAGAAGTTGAACCCGGACAACGTCCCCGGCCGGCTCACCCTGATCAGCCGGATGGGCAACCACAAGGTCCGGGACGCGTTGCCGCCGATCGTGGCCAAGGTGAGCGCCGCCGGCGCCAAGGTGGTGTGGCAGTGCGACCCGATGCACGGCAACACCCACGAGTCGTCGAACGGCTACAAGACGCGCCACTTCGACCGGATCGTCGACGAGGTGCTCGGCTACTTCGAGGTGCACCGTGGTCTGGACACCCACCCGGGCGGTCTGCACGTCGAGCTGACCGGCGAGGACGTCACCGAGTGCCTCGGCGGTGCCCAGGGCATCGCCGACCTCGACCTGCCCGACCGCTACGAGACCGCCTGCGACCCCCGCCTGAACACCCAACAGTCGCTGGAACTGGCCTTCCTCGTCGCGGAGATGCTCCGTGGCTGACGCGAGGAGTGAGCTTGCGAGCCCCGCAGTCGGCGGCCGGAGGGACGACAGTGGCTGATCCGATCGATCTGCGTTCGGACACGGTGACCCGGCCCACCGCCGCGATGCGGCAGGCGATGGCCGATGCCGAGGTGGGTGACGACGTCTACGGCGAGGACCCGACGGTCAACGCCCTGGAGGCCGAGGTCGCCGCGATGTTCGGGCACGAGGCGGCGTTGTTCTGCCCGAGCGGGTCGATGGCCAACCAGATCGCCCTGCAACTGCTGGTGCCGCCCGGCACGGAGCTGCTCTGCGACGCCGACGCGCACGTGGTCACGTACGAGATGGGAGCCGCCGCCGCGTACGGTGGCGTCACCTCGCGGACCTGGCCGCCGGTGGGCGCCGAGCTCGACGCGGATGTGGTGGCCGCCATGGTGCGTCCGGACGGCTACTGGGCGGTGCCCACCCGCGCGATCGCGGTGGAGCAGACCTACAACCGTGGCGGCGGCGGGGTGATTCCCCTCGACACGCTGCGTGAGCTGCGTCGGATCGCCGATGCCGGGCAGGTGGCGCTGCACTGCGACGGTGCTCGGATCTGGCACGCGCACGTCGCCGACGGCGTACCGCTGGCCACCTATGGCGCGTTGTTCGACACCCTGTCGGTCTGCCTGTCCAAGGGGCTCGGCGCGCCGGTAGGTTCGCTTGTCGTCGGCTCCGCCGACCGGATCGAGCGGGGCCGGGTGATCCGCAAGCGGATGGGCGGTGGGATGCGCCAGGCCGGCATCCTGGCCGCCGCCGGCCGGTACGCGCTGGCCAACCACGTCGACCGGCTGGCGGACGACCACGCGAAGGCGGCCCGGCTGGCGGAGGCGATCGCCCCGTTCGGGGTGCTGGCCGCCACGGTACGCACCAACATCGTTCCGCTGGACCTGACCAAGGCTCCGCTGGACGCGCCCGCGCTGGCCGCCGCCGCCCGCGCGGAGGGCGTACTGATCTCGGTGCTCGGTCCCCACGCGGCCCGCCTGGTCACCCACCTGGACGTCACCGCCACCCAGGTAGACCAGGCCGCCACCACCCTCACCCAAATCCTCCGCCGCTGACCCACCCGCCCCACCACCCCCAGCCTCCGCGATCTTGCACTTTTGGTCGCCGTTACGCCCTCTTCGCGGTTTATGTCGCGGCAGAAAGTGCAAGATCGCGGGAGCGTCGCGGGAGCGCGGAGGTGGGGGCGCGGAGGTGGGTGGGGCGCGGGTGGATGCGGGTTAGGGGAGGAGGCGGCGGAGGGTGGTGATGTCGGCGGCGTGGCCCTCGTGGCGTTCGGTGGGGGTCTCGACGAGGATCGGGACGCCGGCGGTGGCGGGATGACGCATCAGCTCGGCGAAGGCGGGTTCGCCGATCATGCCCTTGCCGATGTTCTCGTGCCGGTCCCGGGTGGAACCGCACAGGTCCTTGGAGTCGTTCGCGTGCACCAGCCGGAGCCGGTCCGCGCCGACGGCGGTCACCAGGGCGTCAAGCGTGGCGGTCATGCCGCCCTCGACGGCCAGGTCGTGCCCGGCGGCCCAGGCGTGGCAGGTGTCGAAGCAGACCCCGAGCTGCGGATGCCGATCCACCGCGTCGAGGTACGGCCCGAGCTGCTCCACCCGGCAGGCCAGTGACCGGCCGCCGCCGGCGCTCGGCTCCACCAGCAGCATCGGGCCGCCCGCGTCGGCGGTCGAGTCGAGCAGCGGCAGCAGCGATTCGCGTACCTGCCGCATGGCCGCGTCGGCGTGCCCGGCGTCCACCGCACTGCCGGCGTGGAAGACCACCCCGCGTGCGCCGATCGCGGCACCTCGGCGTAGCGCGTGCGCCAGGCTCTGGGTCGACCGCTCGACCGTTGCCGCGGTCGGTGAGCCGAGATTGACCAGCAACGAGGCGTGGATGTAGACGGCGACGCCGCGTTCGGCGCAGCCGTCGCGGAACAGCGCGTCCTGCGTCGGATCACCGGCCGGCATCGCCCAGCCCCGGGAGTTGCCGACGTAGACCTGCGCCACCTCGGAGCCGGCCGCGTCGACGTACGGCAGTGCCGCCCTGGCCAGCCCACCCGAGGTGGGCGTGTGCGAACCGATCGGCCGGTGTCCGGGGTCCGGTGCCGGCATCAGAAGCACCCGATGGTGATCTGGGTGCCCGGAGCGACCTGGGCGTTCTCGTTCGGGTTCTGGAACCGGGTGACGGCGTTCGGGTTGAACTGCACCGCCACCGGGAAGCCCTGGCTCTCCAGCACCTGCTTGGCCTGCTGGCAGGGCAGGTCGACGACGCGCGGCACGGTGACCAGCGGGGGCCCCTCGCTGACCTCCAGCCGGATCTGGGCACCCTTCTCCACGCCGCCGCCGGCGGCCGGGCTCTGGCCGATCACCTCGTCACGCGGCTTGTCGGACTCCTTGCGCGTCGGCTCCACCAGCACCAGGCCGAGCTGCGCGATCTGGTTACGGGCGTCGTTGAGGTTCTTGCCCACCAGGTTCGGCACGGTGATCGGGGCCCGGCCCTTACTGAGGATCAGGGTGATCTCGTCGCCCGGCTTGACCTCCTCGCCCGCCTTCGGGTCGGTGGCCACCACGATGCCCTCGGGCAGGCTGTCGTCGTACCGGGCGGTGCCCTTGACCACCTCGAGCTGGGCGCTGACCAGGTCGGCCTCGGCCAGGTCGAACTCCTTGCCGACCACGTCCGGCAACTCGAAGCGTTCCGGCCCGAGCGACAGGGTGAGGGTGATGGTGCCGCCCTTGAGGATCCGGGCGGACGAGGCGGGATCCTGTCCCAGCACCCCGTCACGGGGGATCTGGTCGTCGTAGCGCGGGTCGGCGTAGACCACCTCGAAGCCGGCCTGGGAGGCCTGTGCCTCCGCCTCGGCCTTGCTCATGCTGACCAGCTGCGGCGCGGTGGTGTACCGGCCGACGCCGAACCACCAGCCGCCGAGCGCGGCCACCAACCCGAGCACCACGACCACGGCCGCCACGCCGAGACGCCCGCCGCCCTGGCCGGTCAGCCGGGCGCCGAGCCCGGCCAGTCGGGCCCGCAGATCGTCGTCGCCGCCCGGCGTCGCCCGGCGTCGACCGCGAGCGGGTGGGCCGCCTTCCGGCAGGCGGGCCCAGGTCGGTCGCTCGGGCGGACGTACCGGCGCGACCATCATCGTCGGTTGCGACACCGCCGGGCCATCGGTCACCGGGGCGATCCGGGCGGTGTGGCTGTTCGGGCTGCCGAGCCCGTCCCGGGCCACCTGCACCTCGGCCAGCAGGGTGCCGGCGTCACCCGGGCGGGCCGACGGATCACGACGGGTGGCGCGGGCGACCAGATCGTCGAGCACCCTCGGCAGGCTGGGCACCAGCGTCGACGGTGCGGGAACGTCGCGGTCGACGTGCTGCCAGGCGATGTCGATCGGCCGGTCGCCGTCGTACGGCACCCGGCCGGTGAGCATCTCGAACAACACGATGCCCGTCGAATAGACGTCGGTGCGGGCGTCGGCCCGGCCGTCGGTGACCAGTTCCGGAGCGACGTACGCCACGGTGGCCATCAGCTGGTTTCCGCTGTCGTGGTCGGTGCTCGCCTCGACGGCCCGGGCCAGCCCGAAGTCGGTCACCTTGACCACACTGTCGACGAGGTTGGCCGGACCGCCGCTGGGCGCCTCGGCGACCAGCACGTTCTCCGGTTTCACGTCACGGTGCACCAGGCCGGCCCGGTGGGCGGCACCGATGGCGGCGAGCATCTGCTCGGTGATGGCCAGCGCCTCGTCCGGGTTGAGCCGGCGCCGCTCGGCCAGCACCTCGCGCAGGGTACGGCCGCGGACGTACTCCATGACCAGGTACGGCCGCCCGGCGTGGGTGCCCTGGTCGTAGACCGCCACCACGTTCGGGTGGGTGAGCCGGGCGATCGTCTTCGCCTCGTCGGTGAACCGGTCGACGAAGCTGGGCCGACCCGACTGCCCGGGGGGTCCCTGGGTGGAATGAATGATCTTGACTGCGACGGTGCGCTCGAGGCGCTCGTCGGTGGCGGTGTACACGGTCGCCATGCCGCCACGGGCCACGCGACCGCGAATGCGGTAGCGCCCGTCGATCAGCGAGCCCAGCAACGTGTCGGCGACCTGTGTGTCCATCGGCAGGCAGTCTATGTGTCGGAGGGACGAAGGTTGAACCGGATGCTACCGGCAGCCACCCCCGGGCGGGTCCGACGCGCGCACAGGGTGATGGTTGCCCCAGCTCAGGGTGGTCACCGGGAGGTCGTTGACCGGGTACGGGGGTGGCGTGGCAGGGTGTTGCGCGTGACCGAATCCGTACCCACCGAGGGCGGCGTGCCCCTGGCCGGTCCCGCCGACCCGGCGGGCTGGCTGACCCTGCCGGACGTCGCCGAGCGGCTCGACCTGTCGATCAGCAAGGTTCACCAGATGATCCGGGACCGGGAACTGATCGCGGTGCGCCGTGACGGTGTCCGCCGGATCCCGGCCGACCTGGTGGCGAACCGTACCGTGCTCAAACATCTGCCGGGTGTGCTCACCCTGCTGGCTGACGCCGGTTACGACGACGAGGCCGCGCTGCGCTGGCTCTACCAGCCCGACGGCACGTTGGCCGGTGGCACCCCCGCGACCGCCCTCGGCGGTGACCAGGCCCGTGAGGTCAAGCGCCGGGCTCAGGCCCTGGGCTTCTGACGGACCGGACGCCGGGCTGGTGCGCGGGCCGCGGGCCGCGGGCTCGGGAGCGCTGAGCCGCCCCGAGTGGGTCAGTCGGCGCGGCGGGTGGCGGCGATGGCCAGGTCCACCAGCGCCTGCCGGGCCTCGGTGTCCAGGTCGACGGCGGTGAGCGCGGCGAGCGCCGCGTCGGTGAGCGTGACGATGCGCTGCTCGGTACGGGCCAGCGCGCCGGTGTCGACGATCAGTTCCCGCAGCCGGGCCACCCCGGTGGCGTCCAACTCCTCGTCGCCGAGGCCACCGAGCAGCAGCGTGCGGCCGGCGTCGTCGGCCACCTCCAGGGCCGCCGCCACCAGGTAGGTCCGCTTGCCCTCGCGCAGGTCGTCGCCGGCCGGCTTGCCGGTCTGCGCCGGGTCACCGAAGACGCCCAGCACGTCGTCGCGCAGTTGAAAGGCCTCACCCAACGGCATGCCGTACGCCGAGTAGGCGATCCGTACGTCGGCGGGGGCGTCGGCCAGCGCCGCGCCGATCAGCAGTGGCCGTTCCACGGTGTACTTGGCCGACTTGTACCTGGCCACCTTGCCGGCCCGCGCCAGCGAGGTGTCGCCGGTGGCCTGGGTCAGCACGTCGAGGTACTGCCCGATGGTGACCTCGGTGCGCATCTCGTCGAAGTCCGGCCGGGCCCGGGCCACCGTCCGGGGGTCGAGCCCGGCGGAGTGCAGCAGTTCATCGGACCAGACCAGGCACAGGTCGCCGAGCAGGATCGCCGCGGCGTCGCCGAAGCCGTCCGGGTCGCCACCCCAGCCGGCGTGGCGGTGCCGGGTGGCGAACCGCCGGTGCACGGCGGGCTCACCGCGTCGGGTGTCCGAGCGGTCCATCAGGTCGTCGTGGATCAGGGCGCTGGCCTGCACGAACTCGAGCGCGGCGAGGGCGGTCACCACCGCGTCGGTGTCCACCCCGCCGGCACCCCGGTAACCCCAGTAGGCGAAGGCAGGTCTCAGCCGCTTGCCGCCACCCAGCACGAACGCCTCGATCGCCTCGGCGACCGGCACCAGGGCGTCGTCGACATCGGTCATCCAGGCGCGACGCCCGGCGAGGAAGTCCGACAGCGCCTTGTCGACCCGCTGGCGCAGGCTGGCACGGTCGACGGGAGAGACGGGAGCAGCATGGGTCACGTCCCGACGCTAGTGGGTCGAGGTACGCCGCGACGACCCACCCGTCCTCCGGCGCGTCGTGTTCGTCGCTGGTCGCGGCCCGGCCGGTCCGGGGCCGCGCCGTGCCGGGCGTGGCGGCCCGCCGGGCCCGGGTACGCCGCCCGGCACCCCCAGGATCCGGACCAGCCAGCCGCGCCAGAAGCGTCCCGGCACGCGTGCCCCTCGCTCCCAGCGGGAGATCTCGTGCCGGCTGAGCGTGCACACTCCGGCGGCGGCGCAGAGTTCGGCGGCGAGCCGGGACTGGCTCCACCCTCGGGCGAGCCGTAACCGGGCCACCAGCGGGCCGAGGGCGGTCGGGGCGGGCCGGGCGGGGGTGGGCGGGGGCGGGGACATTGTTCCTCCGGCGGTCGGCGGGGCGACGGCCCGACCCCACCGAGCGGGGCGGTGCCGGTGCGCACTGTCTGCTGCTGACCCCCGCGCGGCCCCCCGGTGGGCTCCACCACACCCGCGCAGGTCGGAAGGCTAGTCCGGCGGTGCGACAGTTTCCGTGGCGGCCGCACCGGGGGACGCCCGCGCCCGCATCGGCGTCTCCGACGCCGGGGGCGACGCCGGCCGGCTGCGGCATGTCGGCCTCATCCACGCCCACGCGACGCCGCCGTCTCCGAGGCTGGGAAGCCGGTAGGTGTGTCCGGCCCGGCCCCGCTACAGTCGGTGCGTGGCGCTCGGTCTTCCCTCCGTACTCCCGAATTCGCAACCGGCGATCGGAGAGCTGGTCCGCGACTGCCAGCCGACCTTCTCCTTCGAGTTCATGCCCCCGAAGACGGAGCAGGGCGAGCGACAGTTGTGGCAGGCCATCCGCGAGCTGGAGCCGTTGCGCCCCTCCTTCGTCTCGATCACCTACGGTGCCGGCGGCTCCACCCGGGACACCACGGTCGCGGTCACCGAACGGATCGCCACCGAGACCACCCTGCTGCCGATGGCCCACCTGACCGCGGTCAACCACTCCGTCGCCGAGTTGCGGCACGTGATCGGCCGGCTGGCCGGCGTCGGGGTGCGCAACGTGCTGGTGGTACGCGGCGACCCGCCGGGCGACCCCACCGGCGAATGGATCCCGCACCCCGACGGTGTGCACTACGCCGAGGATCTCGTCCGCCTGGTCCGGCACTCCGGCGATTTCAGCGTCGGCGTCGCCGCCTTCCCCTACCGGCATCCGCGCTCGCCGGACGTCGACACCGACACCGAGTACTTCATCCGTAAGTGCCGGGCCGGCGCGGACTTCGCGATCACCCAGATGTTCTTCGACGCCGACGAATACCTTCGGTTGCGTGACCGGGTGGCCGCCGCCGGGTGTGACACCCCGATCCTGGCCGGGGTGATGCCGGTGACCCGGATCGGCACCATCGAGCGTTCCGTGCAGCTGTCCGGGGCGCCCTTCCCGCCGGCGCTCGCCGCGCGGTTCGAGCGGGTCGCCGACGATCCGGAGGCGGTCCGCCGGCTCGGCATCGAGCAGACCAGCGAGATGTGTCGCCGGCTGCTCGACGAGGGAGTCCCGGGGATCCACTTCATCACCTTCAACCGGTCCACCGCGACCCGGGAGATATGGCAGAACCTGCGGGTGGGCGCCGCGACGTGACACCCGGCGCGCGACACCTCGGCGCTGTCGCGACGGTTGAACCGTGGTGGGCAGACAGCTGAACTGGAACGAGTACGCCACGGCGTGGGCCCGGCTGCACGGCGGCTTCGATCCCCGGGCCGCCACTCCGGTGGTGCGCGGCTGGCTGCGCTTCTCCTACCACGTGGGGTTCCTGCTGGGCCGGCTACGGGTCGGCCCGACCGCGGTCACGGTGGTCGGGGTGCTGCTCTGTCTCTGCGTACCGCTGCTCGCGGTCCGGGCCGGCGACGGGCCGTTCCTGGGGGCGCTGTTCGTGCTGCTCGCCTCGGTGGCCGACAGCGTCGACGGTGCGGTAGCCGTGGTCACCGGCCGCACCACCCGGCTCGGCTACGTCTACGACTCGCTCGCCGACCGGATCGGCGAGGCCGCGTGGCTGGTGGCGTTCTGGCTGATCGGCGCGCCGGGAGCGTTGGTCGCCGCGGGTGGTGCGCTCTCCTGGCTGCACGAGTACGTCCGGGCCCGCGCGGTGGCCGCCGGCATGCGGGAGATCGGCGCGGTGACCGTGGGGGAGCGGCCCACCCGGGTCTGCGTGGCCGTGGCGGGGCTGCTGCTGGCCGGCCTGAGCGGGCTGGTCGAGGTGGACCTGGCCGCCGGCACCATCACGATGGCGACCGCGGTCTGGGTGCTGCTCGCCGCCTTCGGGCTGGGGCAGCTGCTCTCCGCCGTGCGCCGGGCACTCATCGACGCCGGCTGAGCTACCAGGCGGGGCCGATCGCGTCGGCGACGATCTGCGCGGACAGGGTCACCATCGGCAGGCCACCGCCGGGATGGCTGGAACCGCCGACCAGCCACAGGCCCCGGGCCGGTCCCCGGTTGGCCGGCCGGAGCAGGCCACCGGCGGTGCCGTAGATGGTGCCGCCCGGTGCGCCGGTGGCGGTGGCCAGATCGGCGGGGGTACGCACGTCGCGGAACACCAGCCGGTCGCGTACGTCCACGCCGCGTTCGGCGAGCGCGTCCAGGATCCGATCGGCGTACGCCTCGGCCAGCCCCGGCCGGCGCCAGTCGACCGCGCCCGGTGCGGTGCCCTGACGGGCGGCGTTGACCAGCACGAACCACGCCTCGTGCCCGGCCGGACGGACGGCCGGATCGTTCGCCACGGTGACGAAGACCGTCGGGTCGACGGCCGGGCGGGCCCGTACCCCCCGACCGGGGTCACCGAAGACCGCGTCGAACTCGGCGTCGTAGTCGGTGGGGAAGAAGACGTTGTGGTGGGCCAGCCCGGAGTCGCCGCGTACGCCGAGCAGCAGCACGAACCCGGCCAGGCTACGGTCGGTGAGCCCGGCCAGCCGGCGCGCGTCGGGCAGCAGGTCGCGGTAGACGCTGAGCGCGTCGACGTTGGCCACCACCACGTCGGCCGGGATCGGAACTGTCGAACCGGCGACGCGTACCCCGTGCACCCGGCCGCCCACCGCGTCGATCCGGGTGACCGTGGTGCCGGTGCGCACCACCACCCCCAGGTCCAGGCAGCGGGACAGCAGCGCGTCGGCGAGGGCGCCCAGGCCGCCGCGCAGATACCAGCCGCCGAAGGCCAACTCGGCGTAGGGGACCGCGACCAGTGCCGCGGGCGCCCGCCGCGGGTCGGCGCCGGTGTAGGTGGCGTACCGGTCCAGCAGCATCCGCAGTCGCGGGTCGGAGATCAGGCTGCGGCCCAGCCCGCGCAGGCTCTGGCCGGGTCGGATCGCGGCCAGGTCACCCAGCCGCCAGGCGAGCCGGGCCAGGTCGCGGGGGGAGTCGACGCGGCGACGCAGGATGTCGCGTTCGGAGGCCCGCCACACCCGGGCGGCGCGCCGCCACAACCGCTGCCAGTCGGCGGCGGCCCGGTCGCCGAGGGCCGCGCCGATCCGGGCGGTGAACTCGGCCGGCTCGGCGCAGGAGTCGAGCACCGGGCCGCCACCGGGAAAGACGTGCCGCACGATCGGGTCCAGCGGCACCAGGTCGAGGTACTCGTCGAGTTTCGCCCCGGTCGCCTCGAACAGCTCCTGGAAGACCTCGGGCAGGGTCAACAGGCTGGGGCCGGTGTCGAAGTGGAACGAGCCCTCGGGGGTGTCCCGGCGGTGCCGGCCCAGTTTGCCGCCCACCTCCTCGGCGCGTTCGAGAACGGTCACCTGGTGCCCGGTGACGGCCAGCCGAGCCGCGGTGGCCAACCCACCCACCCCGGCACCGATCACCACGATCCGCGCCATGCCGCGTCCTCCCAGGCCCTATCCGACCGGACGGCCACGCCAGGACAGGCGTCGCCGCTTGCGCAGATGGTACGACCGCAGGGTCAGCCAACCGAGGACCGCGACCGACACGGGATGGCCCAGCGCGTCGGGCCAGGCCCGGCCGCTGGTGGCCCGGGCGCTGACCCACCGCCCGGCCACCCCCGCCAGGTACGCGCCGACGGCGACCCCGGCCACCGTCGGCGCGCCGGCGAGCAGCGCCGCGCCGGCCACCAGCGGCGGTGCGGTGTAGAGCGCCAGCAGCACGGTCAGCACCACGGCCGCGGCGCCCGGATGCCCGAACGAGGCCCACAGCGACTTGGTGTAGCCGTCGCGCAGCTGCGGCCAGTCCTCGTACATCCGGCAGCTGGCCAGCCGGGAGCCGTCGGCGAGGGCGATCCGGCCGCCGGCCCGCTTCACCGCCCGGGCCAGCTCGATGTCCTCCAGCACCTGGTCGGCGACGGCCGCGTGCCCACCGGCCCGCAGGTAACCGGCCCGGTCGACGACCAGGAACTGCCCGCCGGCCGCGGCCAGCGACGGCCGTGGCGAACGCTCCATCGCCCGCAGCGGCAGGAAGGTCAACCACAGCCACTGCAGCAGCGGCTGCACCAGCCGGTCGGCCGTCGTCCGCACCACGATCCGTGGGTACGGCGACAGCAGTGTCGCCCCGGCGGCGCGCAGTTCGGTGACCGCCGCCGCCACGGCGTACGGTTCGAGCACCACGTCGGCGTCCACGAAGACCAGGGCGGTGGCCGGCTCCTCGACGCGGGTGGCCAGCTGCCAGCAGGCGTGCGGCTTGCCCAGCCAGCCCGGCGGCGGGTCCACTCCGGTGAGCAGGGTGACCCGGGGGTCGTCGGCGACCACCGCGCGGACCACCTCGGCGGTGCCGTCGCCCGAGCCGTCGTCGAGGACCACGACACCCAGCCCGGGCACTCCCCGCTGGGCGAGCAGGGCACGCAGGCACGGGGTCACCCGGTCGGCCTCGTCGCGCAACGGCAGCAGCACCGCCACCGGCTCGGTGACCTCCACCGGCCGGTCGGTCGGCCGGCGCAGCCAACGACCGGCGTTGACCACGGTGTGCGCGGTCAGCACGGTGACGCCGAGCAACAGGAGCAGCGCGGCGGTCATGCCGCCACGTCGACCGGGGAACGTCGCGAACCGGTGTCCCGGTCGTGGATCCGCCGGGCTCGCAGCAGGCTGACGGCCAGCGGTACGGCGACCACCGCCATGCCGACCGCACCCCACACCGCCGAGGCGGGCAGGTCGAGGAAGACGGCGTGGGCGAGCACGCTGGAGCCGTACGTCCACAGGTAGAGCGCGTACATCGGCTGGTCGCCGGCGTCGGTGGTGGCCACGGTGGGCCCGGCGAGCGGACGCAGCGCGGTCATCATCAGCACCGCGAACAGCAGCCAGCCCAGGTAGTTGCTGATCGGGATGCCGGGCAGCCCGGGCAGGGCGGGCGTGGCGTCCCGCCACACCCAGTGCCCCTCGGCCACCATCTGCGGATCGAGGAAGAGGTCCCAGGCGGCCAACCCGACGGTGGCCAGCGCGATTCGGCCCGGCCAGCGCCACCGACCGGGTGCCCCGCCGGTGAGCCGGGTGGCCGCCAACCAGGCCGGCCAGGCCATCCAGGTCCAGGCCAGCGGGATGATCAGTGGTACACCGGCCAGCTTCGGGCCGAGCTGGCCGGAGTAGTCGTAGCTGCCGAACGGGAAGCCGGTGGCCACGCCGAGCGCCTCGATGGCGAACCCGCCGCCGGTGGCCACCGTGACCAGCGCCGCCGCCGTGCGTGGCCCCCGGGTGGCCAGGGCGTGCCCCACCGAGAGCAGGTAGCCGAGCACGACCGTGGCCACGGTCAGCCGGGCCCGGGTGACTCCGCCGGTCAGCGGGTAGCAGATCTGCGCCAGTACCAGCAGAGCCAACAGCGTCCAGGCGTAGCCGCGGCCCGGCGGGCGGGCCGTCATGAGCGGACCGGTGGCGGGGTCGGTACCGACGGCGGTGTCGGTCCCGGCACGGGCAGCGGCAGATCCCGGCCGAGCACCCCGAACGGGCGCTCGTCGCCGGGGAAACGGAAGTCGCGCAGCACGTCGAGGAAACCGAACCGGCGGTACAGCCGCCAGGCGCGCGAGGTCTGCTCGTCGGCCTCCGGAGTGGACAGCAGGGTGGTGGCGTTCTCGGCCATGGTGAGCAGGGCGCGCAGTTGCCCGGCGCCCAGCCCGTGCCCCTGGGCCGGTGGCCGCACGTGCAGCTCGACCACCTCGAAGCAGTCGGCCAGCCAGCGCCGCCGGGTGGGTTGGTCCAGCGCCCGCCAGACCTGGTCGTGCCACCACTGACCGGCGGCGCCGACGTAGCCGTACCCGAATCCGGCCAGCTGACCGGAGCTGGTGAGGCTGGCCACGGCACGGAAGCCGGGTCGACGTACGTGGGTGGCGATGTAGCCGCGGCGGGCCTCCAGCAGGTCGGCGCGGTAACCCATCGCCTCGCCGTAGACGGCCACCACGTCGTCCAGCCGCCGGAGGAGATCGTCCGGCGTCCACCGCACCAACCTCATGCCCGTTCACCCTTCGCCGGGTCACCGTCGTCGGTGGCCCACCCCAGTACCGTCCGGTCGCCGACCACGTCCCGCACCTCGAATCGGGCGAAGAGTTCCTCCGCGTACCACCGCTGGGTCTCCGTCCGGGTGATCGCGGCCCGGTGCTGCGGGTGACGGTACGCGAACGCCACGAGATCCGCCGCGTCACGCCACACGCTCACCGTGCCCTGCCAGCCCAGGGGCGCCTCGCCGACGCCGAAGCGGGCCAGCAGCCCCGGCGCGGCGTGCAGGGCGGCGGCCACCGGCGGGACCGCGCGCCAGAAGGTGAGTGCCCGGGTCGGGCGCAGCCGGGCCCGGGTCAGCGCCAGCACCGGGCCGGTGACCCGGCCACCGGCGGGCGCACCGAACGGCCGCCGGCCGGACCACTCACCCCGGCTGGTCAGTGGCCGCAGGTCGAGCCGGACGTCCGCGCGGGCGAGACCGGACCAGGCCCGCGCCACCGGTGAGTCGGCGAACCGGGCGGCCGAGCCGGGGGAGTCCCAGACCGTCAGCGCCGCCCACCGGGTCAGATCCGCGTCGCCGGGCCCGAAGCCGGTGCCGGTCCCGGTGCCGAGCAGCTTGCCGAACCGTACGCCGGGTAGGGCCCGCAGCCGGCGCGGATCGACCGCCATCCGGGTCAGCGCCCGGCCCACGGCGGTCGGCGCGATCCGCCACACGTGCAGGGTGACCAGCTCGGGGACGCCCTCCGGGTGACTCACGCCGCCACCTCGCCGCGCTCGCCGCCGGCGCGAGGCACCACTGTGCTGTGCCTGATGGTTCGCTCGCTTCGCTCGTTCACGCCACCTCGGTCGGGGTCCCGCCGGTGACCCGGAGCAGTTCGGCGTACGTGGTGGGGAAGACCGCCTGTGGTACGCCGCCGGCGGCCCAGATCTCGTCGTACTTGTCCAGCGCGGTGTCGACGAGCGTGCGCAGCGGCTGCGGGTGACCCACCGGGGCGACCCCGCCGATCACCTGTCCGGTGTGCTCCTTGACGAACTGCGGGGTGGCCCGGCGCAGCCGGGTGACGGCGAGCCGGGTGGCCAGCCCGGCGGTGTCCACCCGGTGCGCGCCGGAGGTGAGCACCAGCAGCGGGGTGCCGTCGGCGTCGAAGACGAGCGAGTTGGCGATGGCGCCGACGTCGACACCGAGCGCCTCGGCGGCGGCCGCGGCGGTGTGCACGGCGTCGGGCAGCAGGCGGACCGTGGCGGGCGCGTCGGAGCCGTTCCGGGCGTTCGCGGCGTCGAGAGCGCCCTGCACCGCCCGGACGTTCGGGTGTGACTGCATGTCGCCATTCTTCCCGGTGCGCGGACCGCCCGCGGCACCGGCCACGTCGCCCGGGGAGTCGGCGGGCAGCGACCGGCGCAGCGGCACGGGTTGCCGCATGTCGCGGTATCCGGGCCGGTTGAAGCCGCGAGTTGCGGCATCTCGCGGGACGCTGCTGATCCGATCGACGTTGTCGGCGCGTCACACGTTGCGTTTTCGTCGGGGGGAGGGTGTACTGTCAGCAGTAGTTAGAACGAGTGTTCGATTGCCTCGAACGTTCGTTCCAACCCCTCTCGGGGGCGGGTGTTTCGCGGCACCGGCCTCCGACAGGTGCGGTGCCGCGGACCGCACCTGGGCCCCGGGCAGTCGCG